>JACNFR010000013.1 GCA_014384555.1 Candidatus Nitrosopumilus sp.
AATTTTGCATTATTTATTGCAGAATTAATTTTTAGTTTATTGCGAATTATAGATTCATCCTGAAGTAGTTTGTCTACTCGTTTTTGAGTAAATTTTGAGACTTTTTTAGCGTCAAAATCAGAAAATGCCTTCCTATAGCCTTCTCTCCGATTAAGAATAGTAGTCCAGGATAAACCAGCCTGTGCACCCTCCAAAATTAGAAATTCAAACAATTTTTGATCATCATGTTGAGGAGTTCCCCATTCATCATCATGATATGTGGTATTAGGTTCATCTTTTGCCCATTGACATCGCTTTTTCATAGTTTGGTTTATGATATGATGTAAAATATTAGTTACCAAAGAGGAACGATGAAACTAAATCCACAGTTATTACAAATTAACAGAAACTTTTTCATTTGTTTTGTAATTTCAGCATCACTGTCTGCAGTTGCAGCCCAACTATTAGGAGAGCAAGAAAATTATCTAAACACAACAATTACCATAATTATTGGATACATAATTTATTTTGGAATTTTTTCAGTTTTATTTTACTGGGACAATATTGAACGATACAAATCTATGAAATCAAATTTAATCAAAAAAGAATTGCTAGCTTTGATTTCATCATTTGGAGTTGGTGAAATAATCTATCTTGGAATAAGATGGCCAACGCTGTATTACTTTCTTGAAATCGGGATAGAACCATACCTTGCATCCATAATCTCTGAAGTAATATCTACAGGATGTTATATGGCATCAGTGACAGTATTTCTTAGAAAGACAAAAACATTCTAGTTATTTTGTCAATTGAGTGACCAAATCAGTGGATGTGATTATTCCAACTACTTTGCCATTTTCAGTAACTGCAAGTTTTCTAATTTTTTTACTAGTCATTCTTTCTGCTGCTGCAGAAATTGGTTGATCATGATTAATACTAATCAAAGGAGAGGACATTATTTTTTCCACAGGAGTGTCAAGAGGTAAATTATTGGCAGCTATTTTGGTTGCAAAATCCCTATCAGTTACAATTCCTGTAGGATTACCATTATCTTGCACAAGTATTGCACCAATGCCTCCTTGTTCCATCATTTTTGCAACTTGTAATGCAGTGGTGGACAAATTTACAGTGATTAGTGTCTTAGCCATAATATCTTGAACTAGAATAGAAGAATAGTTGAAATCTTCTCGACTCATTGTTTGTCTAAGAAATTATAATATTTAAGACATTCATAAAAAAATAATAAATTTTGAAACTATTTGAGATTAGATTCTAAAAATGAAATAGTCCTAGCCCATGCTTCTTTTGATTCTTCAGGTGCAAAACGCTCTCCAGAAGGATTTGCAAAAGCATGATCAACCCCATCATAAATGTAAATCTGATTTTCCACACCGATTTCATTTAATACAGATTCGAATTCATTTACAGTGTCAACTGGAATGCCTTTATCCAATTCAGCAAAGATTCCAAGAACAGGCCAATCAATGAATGATAGAGTTTTAGAATTTATTACAAGTGATCCATAGTAAATTACAGTTGCATCCATGTCATCATTATCAAGTGCAAGGTTTAGTGATTGACCTCCACCAAAACACCAACCAATAGAGCCAATCTTGTTTGTAGAGTAATTATCATTTAACAATGAAACAGCAGAATTCATGTTTTGTTTTCCTCGCTCTGAATCGTATTTACTGATTAGTTCTCTTGCTTGATCAGAAGTGGTTGCAACTTGTCCATCATAAAGATCAACTGCTAAAACAACATAACCGTGAGATGCAAGTTTGTCGGCCATCTCTTTGATGTTGTCATTTAATCCCCACCATTCATGAATCATTATAATTCCAGGATAATTCCCATCAACAGCAGGTTTTGCCAAATATCCAGATAAATCACCAAAATATGCTACAGATTCAGACGTTGTAGAATATTCCCCCAATTCAAAAATTTCAGAATTATTGTTTTGATCAGAATAATCAGGTAAAATGTGAATAGCCCAACCTCGTAAAATCAATTTTTCAACACTGGAATGATTTACACATGCAGGTAATCCATTTGATTGCTTTAACACAAGGGATTTACTTTCAGTGCATGTAACGTGAGAAGGATCAACACCCTGAGAGATTTGCTTTAGTGGAGGTGGAAAATAGGCTATTGATGAAAATTCCTGTGCAGCATCAACAAGAGATGAATTTGTAAAAAACAAAGCAGAGATTAAAAAGAATGCAAATAATTGAAATGAAATTCTAAAGGGCATTAGCGTATTCAAACTAGTCATGAATAGTTTTTATATTATTTGCCAATACGAAAAATAAAATGGGCGACGAAGATAAACCTGCACCACTAAGACAAGAAATTTTAGATAAAATTGCAGCACTTGTAACTGCAGCTTTTGGCCTAGTTGCAGCACTTGCATGGAATGATGCAATTAAAGCGGTGTTTAAAGAAATTTTCGGCACAGCAGATGCAGTAGGCCCAATGTTGATTTACGCAATCATGGTCACAATTATTGCAGTAATTCTAACGATTATTGTAGCACGCGCAGCAGCAAAAGCAAAAAATGTGTGAATGTATTGAGTGACGATTCCAAATCACCAATGCATAAAGAAATTCTAGACAAGATGGCAGCACTGATAACTGCAGCATTTGGTCTAGTTGCAGCACTTGCATGGAATGATGCAATTAAAGCGGTGTTTAAAGAAATTTTCGGCACAGCAGATGCAGTAGGCCCAATGTTGATTTACGCAATCATGGTCACAATTATTGCAGTAATTCTAACGATTATTGTAGCACGCGCAGCAGCAAAAGCAAAAAATGTGTGAATGTATTGAGTGACGATTCCAAATCACCAATGCATAAAGAAATTCTAGACAAGATGGCAGCACTGATAACTGCAGCATTTGGTCTAGTTGCAGCACTTGCATGGAATGATGCAATTAAAGCGGTGTTTAAAGAAATTTTCGGCACAGCAGATGCGATTGGTCCAATGTTAGCTTATGCAGTTATCATTACAATTATTGCGGTGATTCTAACACTCACAGTAGCTCGTGCAGCATCTAGGGCAAAATCACTAATGAGACAAGAGATTTTTCAATGTAAGCTATGTGAATTTACGACCAAAATAGAATCAGAATTTATCGAACACACTATGAAAGATCATGCTGCAAGTCAAGACAAATTTTTATCAAAATAAATTAAATCAATGCAGGCTTGTCATAAAAAAACATGAAAATTACTCCACCTAAAATTACAAAAGATGCCATAAAGTAGATCAACACATGCAAAATTCCAATTATTTTACTATAGTAACTTCCAACAAAAATTATTACAACTCCAAGAAATATTAATGAAATTCCGATGATCAGATTTGTTAAATCCATAGTCTAAATTTTAGAAAGGATCTTTTTCTTTTTTTCTTCAAATTCTTTCTTGGTAATTATTCCTGCCTTTTGCAAGTCTCCAAGTTTTTTTAACAAATCCAGATCTTTGTTTGATGAAGATCGGAGTTTTGATTTTGTTTTCTTTTTTAATGTAGAGCCCAAAATCTTCCCTTTTGAAGCAATTTGTTCACTTATTTCATAGCCTCTTTTCTTTGCATGTTTGATAATCTCTTCAGATTTTTGTCGTGTAACATCATCAACTAGTTTTTGTTTTTTTGCCATTGAACCTAATTCCTTTGTTTTCTTTTTGGCAAGGCGTGATTGTAATTTGAGATCTTTGATAATTTCATTTTTGGTTTTTCGCTTGAATCGTCTAGTATACTCTTCAATGACTAGAACTGGAAATGGGCTATATTCCACATCAAGGTAATATTTGATTATAGTATCATCAGGTAATTTTTCAAGATAATCTTTGATAGATTTTTCTGATTTTAATTCCATAGTTTTACTATATCATTTACTCATAAAAAGATTCAAAATCGTCTATTTTTCAATTACATGTTTATCCAAAACATCAATGCATTCGTTTAAGACATAATTGTCAGAGATTGCCTCAGTCTCTTGAAGATTAAACTCCTCAATTAGTTGTCGATCATACTCTATCAAATCATTTCGATATGTGGTACAAGCTGAACGAATTAATCGCCAATAATAGTATCCCTTGTTCATCTCATCGTGAATCTGTTCAGGATTGAGTGTCAAAATTCTAGAGAGGTTTTCATAATCGGTTTTGTAATTATCAAATTTGTCCTTTACAATTGGAGGTAATTCCTGATACCAATCGCGTCCTTCATTTGTTTTCTCTACATTTTTAATTTTTTGTAGCTGATAAGCAACAGAACCTACCAAGATATCTAAAACATCATTTTTTTCAAGTAATTCCATTAATTCTGGATTAATCATGCATATTGTAAAAACGAACTAAAATTAAGCGTATTGTTTTTGTAAATAAGCAAATATGTTCACAATAGTCAATAATTCAGGATTGGTTTTTGTAATACAATTTAATCACTTGATCAACTACCAAATTAGTATCACAATCTTTCTCAGTACTTACAAGAAGTAAATAATCATCGCCAAGATAAAATGAAAACCGCTTTACCTTATCATATTCAGCCAACGTGTATTTTGTTTTGCCAAGGGATCCAGCCATTTCTTTTCTAGATTTCCAATCAAGTGTTGATAGATTGACAAGTTCTTTTGATGCACGCTCAGATAGCAAACTCTTCACGCCTTCCCTCATACCACCTCCGACTTTGACGGACCATTCATCAAACACTGTGGCAAATCGAATTTTAGGATCTACATCTAAAATTTGAGAGCAAAATTTGTCAT
>JACNFR010000071.1 GCA_014384555.1 Candidatus Nitrosopumilus sp.
ATTATTTTGATAGTTCATTTACTGTAACTGCCTCCAAACATCTTCAAGATCAATATATCAAAGACATTCCATTTCTAAAACCCGTAAAAGGAAAACAAAATTTTCCGTGTCTTAAACTGATGGCTTCAGAAAAAGTTGATAATGACAGAAGAGCAATGAGATATGGCTTAACTTGCGATAAAGGTGAATGTCAGGAAAGAGTCAACAAAAATGGAAAAGAAGTCTTTGAGGTTTGTAAATTCAAGCCTACGATTAAACAAGTCGAAGAGAATACACAAGATTCTCAGTCATGTCACTATTACATGCAAAAATATGATGCTCTAGTTTCAAAGCATTCTCTTTGGAATTACCATGCATTTTTCACAATTATGAAATTCAATAAAAAACTCTTTGAGGAATATCTTGATAGAAAAGTAACTGTATTTGATGAGGCCCATAAAATTGAGGATCAAATCATTCAGTTTGTAGGATTTGATATTTTCAGTGGACAGGTAGATGAATGTAATTTGAATTCTGAAAAATATGATTTTACTGATTTGGATTCTATGATACAGCTAACTGATGACATGGCTTTTTCATATGCTAAAAAAATTAAAGATATCAAAGAGAGTGCAGCATTTCAAAATAATCCTGACTATGAATTGATAACTGGATTAGAGCGCCGACATGATAGGTCTGCACAAGCAAAAATTGACATCATGTCTGATAAAGATAATTTTGTTGTGAATACTCCTCAAAAGGATTTGAATGGTAACTTTAGAACTATCTCTGTAAAACCTATTGATGTTTCAAAATTTGCAAATTCCTTTTTTGAAACTGAATATCAACTGTTCATGTCTGCCACTATTGACAAATCTAGCTTTTGTGAAAACATGGGATTATACCAAGATGATGTTGCATTTGTCGATACAAAAATATCTCCATTCCCAATTGAACATCGAAGAATTGATCTTCTAAACATTAGGCGATTAAGTTATGGTTCAACTGATGAAGATGAACTTGAAGTGATTAAAACAATTGATAGAATAATGGATGAGCATTCTGATGAGCGAGGATTAATTTTGACATCATCCATTCCTCGTTGTCAGCAAATTGTTAGATATTTGTCTCCAAAGAACGCTCAGAGAATTAGACTTTGTCATAGTAAAAATAAAGACGGAAAAACTCAGGACGAGGTAATTTCTGAACATGCTACAGATCCTACAGGTGTTTTACTCTCATCTTCATTGTGGGAAGGTGTTGATTTGAAAGATGATTTGTCAAGATTTCAGATTATTGCAAAAGTGCCATATCCAAATTATACTGAAAAGAGAACAAGGGCAAAAATGAATAAATTTCCTCTTTGGTATACCTCTCAAACCCTTACAAAGATTTTACAAGGATTTGGACGTTCAATTAGGAGTGATGATGATTGGGCAAAAACATATGTTTTGGACACTGCAGTAAATAATGTATTTTTCAAGGGACAACAAATGATTCCAAAGGCATACTATGATGTTTTAGGAATGGATGCTGTTTGATCTAAAATATTCTACTTTCTATCTGCACATGCACATTTGACATAAACCATTTTGAATTCTCCATCTGTTTTTACATTATGTGCCATTGCTTTTCTACATTGTTGACATTCGGTGAATCCAAAATATTCATCAACTTTGATCAATTTATAATCCCATGATTTTTTCTCTTCATTCCAAAAAACAGAATTTATTTCAGATGGACCTTCCATGATTTAATGAAATCCGTTTCATTAATTAATTTTCTAGGTGTTTAGATTTTTAAAATCTAGACATTTTTGATCAAATTCGTTTAGATATTTTTTTGCATTAATTTGAGAGTCCATGATGTAAATCTCACATGTTTCTGAATCAATCAACTGAGCTGCATTATTACTATTGGTCAATACCTGCATTGCCAAAATACTGACTAGTGCAATAATTACAATTATTGCAAATTTGCTAGAATAAATGTCCACAAAGTTTCGTTATTGGTTTTGAACTTAAATCTAATCATTGGGTAAAATGTTGAGAAATTAACCTGTAGTAGACAACAGCAATTTCATAAGCATAAGTTATTTCTTTTTTCTGTTATCTCTGATGGTTATTTGAGATCGCGATCTATAAAGCTTGTGGATAAATTATTCATCTATGGATTTGCAGTTGTAATTGCACCTTGTGCTGCAGAGCCTACAAGTGTTGCATATTTTGCAAGAGCTCCTGATGTGTAATTGGGCTCTGGTTTTTTCCATTCTGCTTTTCTTTTTGCCAATTCTTCTTCTGAAACATGAAGATCAATTATTGTAGTTTCTGTATCAATTGTAATTTCATCACCGTCTTTGACTAGTGCGATTGGACCTCCAACATATGCTTCAGGTGCAACATGTCCTACCATGAATCCTCTAGTGCCTCCTGAGAATCGTCCATCAGTTACCATTGCTACTTTTTTACCTAGACCTTGACCTACTAATGCTGCAGTAGTTGCAAGCATTTCACGCATTCCTGGTCCTCCTTTAGGACCTTCATATCTGATAACTACTACTTCGCCTTCTTCTACATCGCCTTTAGCAACTGCATCAAATGCGTATTCTTCTCTGTCATACACTTTGGCTTTACCAGTAAATTTTGTCATTTCGACACCAGCTGTTTTGATTACTGCACCATCTGGAGCAAGACTTCCTTTGAGCACTACTGCGGTTCCGACTGAATGCAACGGATTCTCAATTGGTCTAATGATTGATTGTTCTGGTTCTGGAATTGTCATGGAATCAAGATTCTGTTGTATGGTTTTACCTGTAACTGTAATACAATCTCCATTTAGTAATCCTTTAGCGGCCAATTTTTTGAGAACAAAAGGAATTCCGCCAATTTTATCTAAACTATTCATAACATAACTTCCACCTGGTTTCATATCTGCAATGTGTGGTGTCTTTTTTCTAATTCTTTCAAAATCATCATAAGTTAATTTTACTCCAGCTTCATTTGCCATTGATAACAAGTGTAAAATTCCGTTAGTTGATCCTCCAACTGCATTTAACATTACAATTGAATTTTCAAATGCTTCATACGTCATAATGTCTCTTGGTTTAATGTTTAATTCTAATAATTTTGCACATGCAGCACCTGTATCATATACCATTTTGTTACGACGTTCATCTTCTGCAGGAGGACTGGCACTTCCTGGCAATGCTAATCCAATTGCTTCTGAAATTGATGCCATTGTATTTGCAGTAAACATTCCTCCACAAGAGCCAGAACTTGGACATGCTGTGTTTTCAATATTTTTTAACATCTCTAAAGAAATCTGTCCTGCATCATATGCTCCAACTGCTTCATAGACATCAACTACTGTTATCTCTTTACCGTCAAGAATTCCTGGCATAATTGTTCCACCATATACAAAAACTGAAGGTAAATTCAGTCGGGCCATTGCCATCATTGTACCTGGTAGGCTTTTATCACATCCTGCAATTCCTACTATTCCATCATATTGATGGGCTCTTACCATTAATTCGATAGAATCTGCAATCACTTCTCGAGAAATTAATGATGATTTCATTCCTTCATGACCCATTGCAATCCCATCACTTACTGCAATTGTTGAGAACATTCTTGGGGTTGCCCCGTTATCTGATACTCCTTTCTTTGCCTCCTCTGCCAATGTTGGCAATAATATGTTACATGGAGTTGCCTCATTTCCTGTATGACAAACTCCGATGAATGGTTTACTGAGATCGTTATCGTCTAGTCCCATAGCTTTGTACATTGCTCTGTGTGGAGAACGTGCTGTTCCATCTACCACGTTTTTACTAGATATTTCCATAACATGTCAAATTTAGATTGCTATAATTTAGACTTTGTTGAAATTTTCTAATTGCAAACTTTCATTGAGTTTAAATTGTAAATATTTGGGGTGACTTTATGGAACAAAAAGCCCTTGAATGTCCAGTATGTAAGAGCAACAAAGCCGAAATTGCCGGTGATGATGTAAAACTAAGTGGTCGCTTTGAAGATAAAGAATTTCTTACTACTGAACTAACTGTTTTACGATGCAGTATGTGTGGATATTATATGATGTTTGATAAAACTGCATCATCATTTACAACAAAAGATGAATCCTAATCTTATTTGATCATTTCTTGGTTATCTAGTTGTAGCAAATATGCTTCAATCTCTTCAGGAGTTTCTGCACCAAATACAATCAATATTCTGTCATCTTCTATGATTTCATAGTCTCGGATATCTGACACTTGTTCTCTGTTGATGAAGAACTTTAGTGTATAATCCTCATTTGTACAGAATTGTTTTCCATCTGGAAATACATAACATTGATCATCAAGGCCTATTGCAAGTGTTTCAAATAGATATCCTAAATCTACACCTGTTGCATGTTTGTGGATTGTACCGCCATCTCTTCCTTCAAAATGAATCCAGCTTGATTTAATTTGAAATGCTGGACCTGAAAATTCAAAAGTATCTCCAAAAATCTTTACCAATATTGCTGCATGTGAGTGTTCACTACCTAGTGCTCCTGCATTCTCTGGACCTCCTGGAGCAGTTTCAGTCATGTTCAAAAATAGATAGGCTGAATATCCGACGATTACTGCAATTACAGCTAAAACTCCAATTGCGATTAGAGTTTGT
>JACNFR010000019.1 GCA_014384555.1 Candidatus Nitrosopumilus sp.
AAATCTTCTTTTGCAGTATTTAGAACTACATGTGTTATTGTATTTTCCACATTTGAAATGGATGCTAGACCCTTTACAAACTTGCTCAATTCATTTCTCTCTTTGAATTTTGCAATAACTATCGTGTCTGTTGAGCCCGTTATGTCGTATACTCCACAAACATTTTCAAATTTTGATATTTCGTTCTCAATTCCTACAACTTTGTCATTCTTGGCCACAATTTCAATTATTGCAGTCAATGTATATCCAATTTTTTCATGATCAATTATTGCAGTATATCTTTGTATGACATTTGCCTTCTCTAATTTTTTAATTCTGGATAGAACTGTAACTGTGGACATTCCTAACTTTAGTGCAAGCTGTCTAGCTGATTGCCTTGCATCTACTAACAAATGTTTGAGAATTCTCTCATCCGTCTCATCTACATCCATGTCTTATTCTAGTGAAAAATATATTTAAAATTTCATGAAATTTGTGTAAATTTGTTTGGTTTTTCTCATTTTTTCACATTGCTCTTCAAATTTAATACAAATGAAATTCATAATGATTCATGGATGAAATTGAGGAACTAGTTGAAAAAGGCCAATCTTTGATGAATGATGGAAAATTCGATATTGCCCTTGGCTTTTTCGAGCAAGCCCTTCTTTTGAATCAAAATGATCCTGATCTTTGGAATAACAAGGGAGTGGCATTACGAAGTCTAGGTAGATATGAAGAATCAATGGATTGCTTTAACAAATCTCTTGAAATTGAACCTCGAGATAAATTTTCATCTTAAAATTATATCACTATCAACTGTGTAATTGTCATTTACTGCAAGTCAATCTATATTATTAAGAAAATATTATCAAAGGTAGTGAGTAATAAAATAGAGAAGATGCTTGTACAAGCTTTTGAATGTATTGAGGATGAAAATTATTCTGATGCCTTGAAATTATATGATTTGGCACTACGAGAGGAGCCTGATAATATCAGTGTGTTAATTGACAAAGGGGCAACATTACAAAATATGGGAAAACTCAAACTTGCTCTTAGAACATATGAGAGGGCTCTTGAAATTTCTCCTAAAAATCTTGATGCGTTACTAAACAAGGGAGCAGTATTGCATTCTGAGGAAAAATATCTTGAAGCCATTGATTGTTATGATGTGGCATTAAAAATTGATAAAAAATGTGCGATGGCTCTTGCCTACAAAGGTCTGTCATTAGGTGAAATGGGTCAACTACAAGACGCAATCAAACATTTCAAAAAAGCACTATCTATTGACAAACATTATGATTTGGCAAGTATTTCAAAAGGTATTGCCCATGAATTATTAAAATCAATTAAAGAAAAATCTAAAACACAGTAACATCGCCAGGTGCTGGTTCTCTGGTTGTTGGTTTTTTGTTTTCTTCAAAAAAGTCACTGTGTGCTGAATTTTGATGTTCTCGTAACTTTTCAATATCCTCAAAGCCTTCATGACACAAGTAACACTTTGGTTTGTGTTCGTCGACTAGAGGAAGTACCATGTACATTCTATTGTCTTTGACTACTTATTTCTTGAGACTGTTTTGGAAGAATGATTAATTCATCAGAGTAAAAGAATGCCAAAAACCTGAATTAACACTGCAATCATGCCAAATATCAAAAGCTTGACACCTAACTTTATAGGAATTCAATACTGATCCCCCTATTTAGAAAAATAATTGTATATTCATGTGGGTTTATAGTATGAAAAAAACTAGTCATAGTGAATGAGAATATCATGTGGAACTTGGAAATTAAGTAATGATTAAACAAAAATGTGATCGTTGTGGTACCAATTTGGGGACCGAAAGTAAAAAAACAAAACAACGATTTTGTGGAACCTGTAAAAAGAAATTTGATTTGTATAGATGATTTGGCCAAATCCTCTTAAAATTTAGTATATTTCACTAAGGAATATATCATGATGGGAAAACGAATCAATATGCTCGAACAATTAGTTGGAGATTCACAAGCCTTAGATCGTGCTTTGGCTGGAGAAGAACTCTCATACAAAGATGGCCTTGAATTAATGAACTATGATAATTTACATTTACTTGGAGCTGTTGCAGACAATACTAGAAAAAAACTAACAGGTGAGACCGTAACTTTTGCAGCATCGTATTACATGAATTACACCAATGTTTGTGCTGCCAGTTGTCAGATGTGTGCATTTTATCGTAAGGAAGGGGCTGATGACGCATATACTCTAACTCCTCAAGAAATAGAACAAAGAGTTGGAATTGCAAAACAGATGGGTGCCACTGAGGTCCATATTGTTGGTGGCTTTCATCCTAAACTTCCTTTAGAATACTATGAGGACATGATGAAGGCAATCAAAAAAAGCCATCCTCAATTAAACATCAAAGCATTGACTGCTGCTGAGATTTACTATTTATCAAAATTAACCAAAAACTCTACAAAGGAAATTTTATCTCGCCTCAAAGATGCTGGACTTGACTCAATGCCTGGAGGGGGAGCTGAATTATTTCATCCTGATGTTAGGGGAAAAATTGTTAGAGGAAAATGTACTGGTCAACAGTGGCTTGATGTTATTGAAGAAGCCCATAACATGGATATCAAAAGTAATGTCACAATGCTTTATGGGCATATTGAAAAACCTGAACATATCGTTGATCATCTAATCAAGATTCGTGAATTACAAAAGAAAACAAATGGTTTTCTAACTCTGATTCCTTTAAAATTCAGTTTAGATAATACTGAATTAGAACAAGATCATTTGGTAAATAATGAATGCTCGTCAGTTTATGATTTACGAGTCGTTGCGTTATCTAGACTGATGCTTGCAAATACTCTAAACAATATCTCAGTATACTGGGTTGCATATGGCAAAAAACTTGCACAAGTTGCATTATCTAATGGTGGAAATGATTTGGTAGGCACTGCATTCTCTGAGGAAATCTACAAAGCTGCTGGAAAAGCAACCTCTTCTTCAGTTGAAGAACTTGCAACAATGGTCAAAGAAATTGGTCGTGTTCCTGCTCAAAGAAATACTCATTTTGATATTTTAAAAAAATTCTAACTCAATTGTTTTTTAATTGAATCCAACTTTTCTTCCATCTTGACTTGTTTGTCTCGTCTTGAGTCAATTTTGATAATTACCTCTACTCTTGCAATGCCTAAATTATGAACTGTTTCCATCATTTGCTTTGTTGCTGTATTGATTACATCCATGTCATCTGATTCTAGAATAGTCCCCATTGAATTGATTTCATATCTGAGATTTTCAATTTTTTGAATAGATTCTATTGCCTTTGCAATGTAAAAACTGGCACTGGTGGTTTTAGTTGCCATTGGATATATGCTAATTTCTGCCTGAATCAATGGTGTTGATAAGATAATTTGAGATTAAAAGTTTTGAATTATTCTGCTGGTTTCTTTTCTTTTCTTTTTACGCTGTCTTTTTTCCTTCTTGCACCAAAACTAATCAAAACCAACAAGAATCCTATGCCGATTAAAATACCTGATAGCATTTTGTAAGCTTGATTTTGATCCTCGGCTATCATCAAATCAATGATTTCCTCCTCACTCATTCCTGACTCTCCAATTGGTTGTTCGGCAGATGTTATCGTAATTATGATTCCAACAATGATCATTACAATTCCTCCTGATAGTATTCTTTTGTCTACTAAAACCAATTCTGATTTTATTTTGTTTTTATCCTATATTAGGAATTTTCTTATTTTTATTTTTGGCACTAGAAAAAAATTGGTCACTATGTTATATCCGATGATATGAAAACAATGTTAATTGAACTCAAAAATTGAATTTTTAATTGTTTTTGGAGTAATGGGTGGGATACTTTTGCCTGCTCGGCTATTGTTTACCGAATTTGTATCTGATGATTGGCTTGGCTCATTGGGCGTGATTTCTGCCCTGTCTCTAGCAGTAATCGTTCTTGCAAAGAAAAACAAACTGGGTTTCTTTGGACCGATGCTTGAGAGACAAATTTTCAAATTCCAAAAAGGAAAACGAGGAATTTTGATTTTTGCTGAATCTGCTGTTTTATTAGTAATTTTGGGAACAATGATTTTTGCAATTGATAATGGACATTCTATACATGCTGAACAAAAGATGGAATATGTTTCAGATTCTGCATTTTCACAAACACATGTAGTTGAATCTGCTAAAAATATGACTCCATCAGATTGGGCTTTTGGTGCAGTAATGGCACCTGTTGGATTTATCACTGCTTTCCCTCAAATGAGTGCGGCCATGGCATCAATTGATGACCAAATGGATGGATGGCTAATGCATTTTTACACTGTGGGTTTTGTAGAGTATCTTGAACTAGTTGGAATTTTAATTTACTATAAAATTTCATTTAGAAGAAAAACTTCTAGTTATTTAGAATTGAAACCAAAAACTGCAATTCAGTAGTTTTTTTATGGATTAAAGTAACCTGAATACCATTGTTGTTTTTGTTGTTCTGTTCCAAACACATCAAATGATTTTTCAAAACATTCTGTTCTCTCTTCTCTTAGTGGTAAAATCTTCTAAAATCCTTCAGGTGGTCTTTGAACAAAGACATTGCACACTAGAGCGTCTGTTTTTTCAT
>JACNFR010000029.1 GCA_014384555.1 Candidatus Nitrosopumilus sp.
AGGATTACAATTGTAACACCAAAGGCATAGCCTATTGATATTGCAGCACCAATGATGCTGATTGCTTGCTGTTCCATTCCTTCTGCAGTACCAGTCCATGCTCCGATACCGTCTCCAGTATCCCAAACGTGTGGACTAGCTAATGTACCAGTCAAAATTGCACCTGTAAGACCACCCATTCCGTGTACTCCCCATACATCTAATGCGTCGTCCCATTTGCGTGCACTCTTGAATGCTATTGCTGCATAACAAATTGTACCAGCTGCAATACCGATTATAATCGCAGCCATTGGACCTACCCAACCTGAAGCTGGTGTGATTGCTACCAATCCTGCTACTGCTCCTGATGCAGCTCCTACAACACTTGGTTTTCCTGTATGTGCCCAAGACATGAGCACCCAAGTGATTGCAGCCATACCAGTTGCTGTATTTGTAACAGTCCATGCGCTGACGGTAATGCCGTCGACCATTACTTCACTACCTGCGTTGAAACCAAACCATCCAAACCAGAGTATTCCTGCGCCGAGGACTACCATTGGGATATTGTGTGGCTCCATTGGCACTTTGCCATATCCAAGACGTCTGCCAAGGACTAAGGCTCCTGCCAATGCTGCAAATCCTGAAGTAATGTGTACTACAGTACCACCTGCAAAGTCTAATGCATAAGATGGCGATAAGTCTGGATCGAGGTCAAGTGAACCTCCTCCGATGTAGCCTCCTCCCCATACCCAGTGTGCTACTGGATCATAAACGAAGGTACCCCACAAGAGTACGAATACGATCAATGCGCTGAATTTGATTCTGTCAATCAAACCACCAATAATTAGAACTGGTGTAATGATTGCGAAGGTTGCTTGGAACATTGCAAAGAGTTGGTGAGGTACTGTACCTGGCCAACCTTGACTACAATAATCGCCGTCCTTCATTTCATTCATCTGATAAGCTGCTGACCATGTATCTTGACAAGGACCAACTTCACCTAATGGTGCCCAAGCTGATACCATGTTAAATCCAACATAGTCCAAGTTACCCATGAATAAGTTTGCATCAGAATCTATTCCGCCAAATGCTAGTGAGTATCCCCATAGAACCCATTGTACTGACATTAGACCCATTACAATTAAGGTCATACCAAGTACGTTGACGATGTTCTTTGATCTGGCTAATCCGCCATAAAAGAAACCGACTCCTGGAGACATGAAGAGTACTAATGATGTTGCTGTCAGCATCCATGCTGTATCACCTGTGTCTATAAGACAAGGTAGCATGCCGCCTTCGCCATCATCATACCAACATTCGTTAGGATTACCAGTGTAAATTCCACTGGTTCCTTTAACATATCCGTCCATACCATCTTCAACACTTTGTGCATATGCCTGAGACATAGCACCAGTTGCTGTGATAGATACTGCGGCTACAAGTAATAGAGCATACTTGTAGTTCCTAGAATTCATTAAATTAATCGAATTTGGAAATTATTTAAGCATTGGAGACTTGAAAGCATGCAAAAAAGTAAATTATTATATTTCAGTGTTTTCTGATAGTAACATAAAATATGAATATTATGATAAAGGTGTGTAATTGAAAGTCAAATCTAATACAAAATTAGCAATTTTTGATACATTCAAAACAAAAGGTAATGATCTGACAGGAGAAGCAAATAGACAAAGATCTATCATCACAATACTTGGAAGTAATGCAAATCCTGCAGAAAGAACAAGAACTGGTATATCTCAAAGGATTGCAAAAAAACATGACATATCTTGGAAGAATATCTATTCTGGAATTTTTCGAGATTTAGATGAAATCTTACTTCCTATGAGAATAGCAGAAGAAGACGGCAGATTACCTTTGAAAAGAGGCCCAAAAGCATTACAGGAGAAGGGAATTCCATATTATCATTTGACAAAAGAAGGAATCCTAGTTGCATTGTCAATTACTGAAGTCAAAAATAAAGAAAACCTCATGAAAGAATTTTTTTCGCTAGCTGATTCTGATGAAATTGAATTCAAAGAAATTCTTACTAGCCTATTGGAATCTAGTCCAAATTTTACTCATTCAATATTTCAGAAATATGTAAAGGCATTTTGTGAGAATCAGATCGATAAATTATTGCCCTTTAATCTTTCAAAATTAAGCCAAATTCCAGATGAAACATTAATCATCCAAAAGGAGATTTTAGATGCATTTTTGAAATTCTCTAAACAAGAAAAAGACGAGGCATTGAAATTCCTAAATAAAATTATTCCAGATGGGCAATAATATCGCCAAACATTAAAATCGGTTACTCATCATGTTTTTTTAATGGGTAAGAATGTCTATGCATCTGTAAAATCATACAGTCAGAGAGGAAAATTACTAAAAAAGGCCGATTTGCAGACTTTGGCAGAATCAAGGGATCTTGAGGAGTTAATGACTCGAATCAAAAATACAATTTACGGAGATGCAATTTCTGATGTCCAAAAACCATATACTTCTCAAAGCATCGAATCTGGTTTAAGAGGTCATTTAGCAGGAGTTCATTATTCAATTGCAAAGACTGCAGGAGATTCAGATATTTTAGATGCATATTATATGAAATTTATTATTTCAAACTTGAAACAAATTCTCAAAGGTAAAGTTTTAGGTAAATCTCAAGAAGAGATTGAAACTCACATTAATCTCCGTGCAGAAGAATTAATCAAACAAAGAGATGTAATTATCAAAGCATTAGTTTCAAAAGATTTGGAAGAAACAGTTGCCAGTCTAAATTCAGTTCAATTTGGTGATGAAATTTCAAAAGCAGCTTCTTTGTATAATGAAACAAAAAATATCCAAGTTTTTGATACATATTTTGATAAAATTTTGTATCAACAATTAGGACGTGCTTTGAAAAATACTAGAGACAGAGAAGTGATAAAATTAGTTGGAATGGATGTTGATTTCTACAATCTTCTCAGTGTCATTAGAGGTAAGTTCTGGGGATTAGATGATTCACAGATTGAAGATTTGATTGTTTCACAAACTCCATCAGTTCCTAAAGAATTACTTGTAAGAATGATGTCAGCTGCAACAATTAGAGATGCATTTGTTGAATTATCAAATACAAAATATAAGAATTTAATTCCAGAGACTGAAAACGAATTAGATGCCATATCTGAATTTGAAAGATCATTTGAGATGTCACTTTACAATTCATCAGCAAGATCATTTACCAAAATGTTTAGTTTTGCTACAATCATAGGAATTACAAAATTGACAGCTTTTGAAGTAAGGAATTTGGCAGCTATTGCTTATGCAGTTGAGCAGAAAATTGCTACAGATATCACAATGTCAAAATTGATTGTAAAAGAATAGTTTTCAAAATGATCAAATTTCCAAAGAAAAAGCAGAATATTTCTACAGAGACATTAATCAATACTATTTGGGTTAGTACATTTTTAGCAATGATTTTTTCAATACCCCCATTAGCAATATTTTTGGGAATATATTTTGGAACAGGAAATCTTGCTGTAGGTGCAGTGTTAGGATTTGCCATGCATTTTGTTATTTTAGCATTTTCAGCTAAAATTTCAAAATTTTTAACTCAAATTTTAAGCTAAACTATAAGTGATCAGAATAACAAAATAATTCATCATGATGGGAGATAGAGATTTTCGAAGTATTGTTGAAAATGCATTAGACTCTATTGGAAAAGAGTTAGAAATCAACATCGATTCCGCAGATATTCAGACTATACATCTACATGAGGTAGTAAAATGCCTAAGAAGATCATATTATGATAGAATTGATCCTCAAGAGGTTCAAAGAAGAGGATTTAATGAGCTTCTTTCAGGGCTACTCAGAAAATTACAATATGGAAGCGACCCAAAAGAATTTGCTATTGATGATATCAAACTCAAGGGTCAAGTTGACATGCTTATTGATGATTCAATCTTCATATTCAGAGGGGCAACAAATGAATTAGAAACCCCTCAAGCCAATGATGTTCTTTATCTTAATGCATGTATGTGGATTTATGACAAACCAGATGGAATTATTGTTTACATTACTGGAGATAGAAAAGAAACAACATTTTCAATCTCACGAAATAAAAAAATGTTTGAAGAAATAATCAGACGAGTTCGAGTTCTAAATGATCTTCTTAAAGAACAAAAAACCCCCATCTTAGAGCCTTCTACTGAATGCTCTGAATGTCAATATTATGAAAGGTGTTTCATGAAAAAGAAGAATACTAAACAATTGGATCTTGCAGAAATGCTAGGTTTTGGCAGCAAGAAAGATTAGTGAAAAATTAGAAAAATGTTGTAAAGGAAAAATTCCTTTGTTTAATCTAGTGGTTCCGGATGTCCTTTACCACGAAGAGCGAAACACACTACTGCGAGTGCAATTGCGACTCCTGCTGCTGCGCCAAATGCGGCCATACCTGCTTCTGCCATTTGATAAAAAACAATGAAACGGGCTTTTATAACTTTGCCAATATTTTTTCTCTAAAAACATATTATCATAATTTTAAGATTTTATGATACTATAGAGGTTATTTTGTAAATTCGAAATCAAGTGTGTTTTCTTGACCACTAGTCATTGAGCTTAGGTTGTAAAAGACAGTACCGGAAACTCTCCAAGATTGATCATCTTCATTAAGAATTCTCCATAATTCAGAAGTATTTTCAGAACCTTTCAAAGTAATAGTTTCCTTTAGAATTATTGAGTTCTCACCAAGAAGAGTATAGTAATTTGATCCAAATTCGACCATGCCTGTAGGTCTACTTCCAATTTCCCCACCTGAAATTTGTTCAAATTCAGAATAATCAGTTTCAAATAATTGATAATCCATAGTTTGGACAATTACTGCACGTGGATTAGGATTAGAAATTTTAAAAGCAATATTGATCGTAGCTGTTCTTTCTGAAACTCTTTCAACAGAAAGATCTTCTAATTCAATTTGAAGTGGTTTAGCTACTGAAACACCCTGATTTTCAGTCCCCTCTTGAGAAGTAATAACAATTGTAGGGCCTACTAAAAGAATTCCGCCTAAAATTATAGCTAATACAACAACTGCAATGCCAACAAAAATTTTAGGATTCATAGTATATGCATTTCCTCTTGATGTCTTAAATGTTGAGATAGTTATTATACCATTCCAGATAGAAAAAATTGTGCAATATTTTCAAGCAGTACAAAAAGGAAAACAAATTGCAAATAAATCACAAATGAAGATGTTTGAAGTAGCTGGATTTGCAATGCTCACATTAACTACTAAAAAAGTGGATGGAAAATTTCAACCAGTTGGGGAAGAAGAATTTGCTGCAGTTATCAGTTCTGCAGATGGACATGTTGCAGTAATTGTTGATAAAGATGGCTTTACAAAGGCTCAATCCAAGGCTGTTGAGAAAGAAGAAGCGATATCAATTTACAAAAAACTTAGAGAAGCAGGAATTTTAGAATATCCTAAAAAAGAGATCCAAATTTGGTCTGAAACAAGGCCTACTATTCAAAACAATACAGAATAACTATTTTGAAGAAAGAATAATTTCTGTACCTACATCGCCACCTTTTATTGCCTTTTCAATGGTTTTTGGAGTAGCTTTTAGAATTCGTGTTTTAATTTTAGAACGTTCAATAATTTTTAGAGCAACAATATCCATCAAGTCATAACCGCCAGCTACAGAATCTTCATGAACCAGCATATTTCTCAAATTTTTCATTTCAATACGTTTGAATTTTTTTGCTTTTTTGAATTTATTTGGATCCATGTCATAAACGCCATCAACATCAGTAGCATTAAGAAATTGCTCAGCTTGCACTTTTTCAGCAATTAATGCGGCAGTGCCGTTTGTACTTTGACCGGGATGAAGGCCACCTGCCACTACAATTAATCCACCATCTACAGCATGTTTTACTTCCTGCAAAGTGGTTGGTGGATGTGAGTACGCTTTATTCTTTAAAGCATAAATCAATAATTTTGCATTTAATCTTGAAATTTCAATTCCTAATTCATCAAGAGTTGATTCATCTGCTCCAAAGGATCTTGCATGAGAAATGTAATGTCGTGCAATAGTACCACCACCAGCAATAACAATAGGCTGGCAAATCTTACTAATTTTTACTAGAAATGTAGCATAGTCTTTGAGAGCTTTGGCATTATCCATACCAAACACCCGTCCTGATAATTTTATCACAATTCGTTTTTTCATTTCAGATCACCAAGGATTGATTTAGCGGCAATTTCAACTTTTTTTCTATTTTTTTGATGTGTATAGATTCTAAGTATGTTCATGAAGCCAGAAATAGCTGAAACCACGGGTATTTCAGAAATTGGCATCTCTTTTGCAGATGATTTTGTGCCTTCATGAGAAATCAAAACTATTGATTTTGACTCATTTTTGGATGGTGCAAGTGGGATAGAGGGAGTAACAGAACTATCTACAAAAATCTCATTTTCGTCAATTTTGGATTTCTTGGAAAGTTCAATTCTGAGTTCATCGGTTCGAGTTTTTTTCAAATTTGTTTGGCTAGTCAGTATTCTTTCAAATACACATTTTAGTAATTTTCTATTTTGATAATCTTCTGCTAATTGCCTAGCTCGTTTTAGTTTAGAAGATTTTGATGAGATCAAAGAAGATAGAACAAATTCATCTGTTAATTTTACATATTCATTTAGATTAAAAGATGTAAAACCAAATTCATCATCAGACAATCTTAAGGCTTGAATAAGCATAACTTCTGCCGCACGTACAGTTTTATGAAAATATACTGCTTTGAACATTTGATATCTAGAATGCATCATTGATTCAAAAGAATACAATGCTGAACGCTCCAATGCAAGTTTGTTTTTATGAATGTCAAGTGATTGTGTTATTCTTGTATGATCTACCTTTGCATGTTCAGCCCCAGTGAAATAGCCATCTCTAAGTAAATAGTCCATCATATCTGCACTCAAAGCCCCTGAGACAATTTCATTCAGATATTGAAATTTTGATTCTCCAAATGCAATTTTTGTTATTAATTTTTTATCAAATCCAGTTTTTGATAAAATATCACCAATTTCAGAATTTAAAATTATTTTTTTTCCATAATCTTCATGTGAAATTTTTTTTTCATGAATTACTTCCTCAAACAAATGAGAAAAAGGTCCATGACCAATGTCATGCAACAAACCTGCAAGACGTAAAATCTGAACATCATCAGAATTTAGAAATCCTTTTTCGTTTAATGCAAAACCAGCTTGACTAGCAATGTGCATAACTCCAAGTGAATGCTCAAATCTACTATGCTGAGCTGAAGGATAAGTCAAATGTGCGCCAGAAAGCTGTTTAATCCGTCTTAATCTTTGAAAAAGAGGACTGTCAATGATTGGAAGTTCATAATCATAGACACGAATAAAGTGATGAATTGGATCGATTATGTCTAGATAGTTTTTTTTCATATCCCAAGTTTCTTTGAAAATGTCTTTAGAATTTCTTCATGTATCTCTAGTTTAGATTTTGATGCATCAATAATTTTCCAATGTTTCTTCTTTGCAGTGGTACGATAAATTGTAGATATTTTTCTTGAAAATTGTTCATTTTTCTCAAACTTGTCTCTTTTCATAATTTTTCCTTTTTCATTTCGAGGAGATCTTGAAAATGATTCTTTTTGTGTAACATCAAGTAAGATTACAAGATCAGCTTTTGGTAAACCTTCATCAAGACTCTCAAGCCATTTTTGCTTCAAACCATTTGCTAATCCATAAATCAAGTTAGAGTGATAGTATCTGTTCATAATTAAGACAGAATTTTTTTCCTTAGCTGCTAAAATTTCATCAAATTTTTCCCATCGATTTGCTGCTAAAAGACAATGAATAGCTTGAGGAGCAAATTTTCGTTTTCCATCCAAATATTTTCTAATTTCTTTACCTATGGGGGTATCATAGTCAGGAAAATGAAATAGTTTGGTTTTGATCTTTTGTTTTTTCAGAGCTTTTTCTAATAGAGTGGATTGTGTTAATTTTCCTGCCTGATCTCCTCCCTCAATTACAATAATCATAAGTTATCAAAACAGAGAAATTAATTGATTAAAAATCTATCAAAGTTTATATCCAAAAATTGAGCATGTAACACAAAATGGGACTTGTTAAAGAAGTAATCAAAGAAATTGGAAACAAATCAAGAGAATTTTATGAATTTGTTTTACCGCCAATGGATATGTATCTCAATGACGATAATCTAAAAATTGTAATTGATATTCCTGGATTTGCAAAGAAGGATATCGAATTGTCTTTGTGTGGGGACGTTCTTTCTATTAATGCCAAAAAAATTATTGATGAAAAAGAGTCAGAATCTTTGATAACAAACCAAAGACCAAATATTATTGATAAAAAAATTAGACTTCCAATTGAAATTAAACAGGGTGAAGAAAAAATAGAATCTGCAAAATATGAAAATGGCATCCTAACATTAATTATTCCTGTAACAAAAAAAGGAAAAGATATCTCTATAGAATGATTTAATATTTTCTAAAAAATCCAGAAGCTGTCATTATCAAACCAGAGCTAATCATCCCAACAAGTCCAAGTGATTCATTTGAATGATAAAGAAATACAGAACCAATAAAAATTGCAGATGCAAATATACTTCCACTCAATAAAGCCATTGGTTTTCGTTTTTTCATAAAAATTTGAGCTTCATCCATTAGTTTTTGCATTTCAGGTCCTAAACGAATTGCAGAATCAATTGATTTTGAAAAATTTTCAAATGAAATCTTTAATTCTTGAACATATGCTTGTGGAATTAAATTTTCTTCTTGTAAAATATTTTTTAAGACTTTGACAAATTTAAAATCAACGTTATGTGTTTTGTAAATTCCTTCAATGATTGATGCCATTCTCATATACAATGCTAAATTTTTTGGTAATACAAATGGAAATTTACTCATAGTTTGATTTGCAAGCTCCATCAAACTTTGTACTTCCATTTCATCAGGTTTGTTTCCATGCATTGCACGAATTGAAAGTTCAATTCCTTTTTCAATTACAGCCCTATTATAGCCTGGAGTAAGCATTGAAAGTTCATTCATTGCATTAACTACCCTTGAAGGATTTCTTTCAACAAGTGCAAGATAAAGTCGAATCAGTTTGAATCTTGTTTCATTGTTTATTCGTCCGACCATTCCATAATCATACAAGATAAGTTTCCCATCATCTGTGACTGAAATGTTACCTGGATGAGGATCGGCATGAAAAATAGAATGCTTGAGAAGCATTGTGAAAAAGACCTTATGAACATCAATGACTAGTTGTTCTCTATCGATGCCTTTCTCATCAAGAGCTTGTACATTTGTTACCTTAATTCCTGGCAGATATTCCATTGTTAGTACATTTTTTGAAGATAAATCATCATAAACAGATGGCACTATAACATTGGTCGAATCTGCCATGTCTTTTTTGATTGTTTTGAGATTTTGTAATTCATTAGTATAATCCATTTCTTCATGAATTGTTTCAACAAATTGAGAAAGCATAGCTTTTGCTGAATAGCGTAAATTAGGATCAACGAATCTTAATGCCAAGGGAAGGACTTTTTTTAAAACTTTGAGATCTTCTGCTACAACTTTTTCAATTCCAGGTCTTTTTACTTTAACAACTATCTGTTGACCTGAAACAGTTCCACGATAAACTTGACCTAGTGAAGCACCTGAAATAGAATCAGGATTAATCTCATCGAATTTTTCATCAATAGGACCAAGTTCTTTTTCAATAATTGGTTTTACTTGATCAAAAGGAGCAGAAGGTACACTATCTTGAAGTTTTGAAAGTTCTTCCAAATAAGGTTGAGGTAAAATATCTGCTCTTGAAGAAAGCCATTGTCCTAATTTTATGTAAACAGGACCTAATGAAATAAAGGTATCAAGTACCTTACGAGCATTATTTCTAAATTGTTCAGTATCAATTTGACTTTTTTCTTGATTAATCCATTTCTTTCTATCTTTACGCAATGCAAGAATTGATGGAAGAAGTTTAACGAGTACTTTGATTGTTCTAACAGTTGACATAATATTTACTCTAAATAATTTTTAATTTTCTTAGTAACCAAATATCCCATATACCCAGAAATGATTGATGAAAATAAGCCAGAAGTTACAGTGAATTTTTTTGAATCTTTATTCATTACTTTTTTTGCAATTTGTGAACCTCCAAAAATTGCACATGCCAAACCAATCAAGACTTCAGGTGCATCATAAACTAAATGTCCAATGGGATCTTTTCTAGGATCAATTTTATCATTATGAACTAAGAATTTATCATTGTATTCTCTAATGTGCAAATTGCCATAACGAAATTGCTTGTTTGCTCCATTTTTTTGCCCAAGAAATGTTTCTTCAGCTTCTTCCAACATGAATTCACGTAATTCTTTTGGAACCTCAATTTCATCACCAGGCATGATCGCAAGATCAAGTAATTGTTTATAATCTTAAAGTTTTGTCAGAGGCACAAAATAGAGTCTTTTTTTACTGAATGTCAATAAACTTGATTATTCAAATTTGCTTACATTGCTTATTGTTTGTAAACTAAAATTATTTTATCTGATTTTTTGTAAACATTACAAAACTAATTGAAAATGCGATCAACATTCCAACTCCGGTAACATATGCATAGTTAAAGCCAATACCAGGATGAGTTTCTTGATGATAGTAATTAATTAAAAAAGTAGCAACTAACAAGACTACTCCAACAATTGTTAATTTTTGATGGATTTCCAATAAACATAACATTGTTAGTAACTATATGAATTTAGGAAAATTCTCAAAAATACTTAGAGTAATGGTGTTGTGATAAATCCTACAATACTACCTGCTAGAAATAGAAAAATGCCCTTTGCCATACCAATTATTACTTACTTAAGATATGATATAATTATGATGTAAATTTCCCAAAAATGGAAATCATGGTTCTACTATGGATTAGATTCCATTTGAGACAATTTTTTAATTACTTGTTCTAATTCTGCCTTGTTTTCTTCAATTACGCGTTTTATCACTTCAATCTCGTTACTAATTTGATCTATATGAACATCATCTGAATTTTTAATTTCGTCTTCTAAATCATTAAGAACTTTTTGATTTTGTTGATTAATTTTTTCTAATTCATTTAGAATTTTTTGATTTTGTTGATTAATTTTTTCTAATTCATTTTTGTACGATTCTAATTGTTCATTTTGATTAGTTATTTCAGGAACATCAATGTATTCTTGAGAAATTAGAAAACCTAAAGAAATTACTATAGCACTTACAGATAAAATTGCAATCAGGATGATAACAGTTAATCTCAATTTAATTATCCTTATTTCTCCATTTTAAATTTAAAATTATATCCTTAACTGGCATCAATTGTAGCCTTTTTACGCCTACGAATTATGTAAAATGCAGCTCCTGCTATCAATAGAATTGGAATAATAATCATTGTTGGATCAGTTGCATCATCATTACCATTTGATGGTTCATTGACAGTGATTGTTTGATCATGAGTCAGAAATATCTCATCTCTAGTACTATCTTTGTATCTTAAAGTAATTGTAATGTCATGTTCACCATATTTTGGTTCACCTTCAAATTCAATTGGAAGATTAAATGGTACTGGTGCATCTACTTCAATTTCATCAATAAATTGAGTGGTTGGTTTAATGTTAGAATCACCTTTTGATTCAATTGAGACAAAACCAAATAATCCATCTTCATTACCTTCGTTAATTATTTCTCCAATTACCATTTGTGTTCCAGAGAGTTCTATGACATCTACATTGAAAATTGTCAAATCAATTAATCCCTTGATGTAAAAATCGACAATTTTTGAAACTTCGTGCAAGTCTCCATGTGCATTATAATATTGAATTGATAAAGGAATTCTTAGTGTATCACCTTTAAGAGATTCAGGAACATATACTGTTGCAGTAAGATATCTTGCTGATTTTGCAGCAATATTTCCAATATCCCAACTTGATTCTAAAATTACAACATTTTCAACATTAGTAGTTGATGATGATGTAGATGCAAGTTCTGTGGACGTATTTGTGGCAACAATATCTACGCCAGAAATTGATGCAGTACCATCATTAGCAATTTCAATTACTACATCATTTGACCTTAAAGATGTGAGAAATGGTTGCATAGCTTTTACATTAATCACACTGTCTCCAGTTACTTTAAAATCAAAATCAGCAAATGCTGTCCTAACTCCAGATTCTCTTAATCTAGAATAATCAACTTTTACAGTTCCTGGATATTGCTGAATTTGGGTATTTTGATCAAGATTTACAAAAAATGTAAGATGAAAATTCTCCCCAGCCAATGAATTTGAATCACTATCAGCATGAATTATCGAGCCTGGACCATCAGATGCGGAAAATCCTAATGGTAAAGACAATTGACCTCGAATTCCTGTAATATCTTGAGTACCTACATTAGCAAATACAACTGTAAATGGGACATTACTGTCTCCTGCTTCAACTTCAATTTTGTCATTTAGAGTGCCAAAATATGCATCTAAAAATTTTACATCACCAAAGTCTCTTTCAAATGGAGACTGACCAAATCCCCCTGAAGTAATTTGGGCATAAGAATTATCAAAAATAATTGGTAATATACCAATTACAAGTAATGATAAAATAATTTTAGAATTCATTATGCTGTTATCTCCATTTCTGATGGCAAATCACCTTCAAATGCTTTACCATCTTTAATTGTAATTACTCTATCAACATTACCAAAATGTTCTCTATCGTGTGTAACAATAATGAATGTTTGATTGAGTTTTTTTGCCATAGATTTCATTAGCTGAACAATAGTTGCTGAAGTTACAGAATCAAGATTGCCAGTTGGTTCATCAGCTAAAACTATAGATGGTTTATTGATTAAACCTCTTGCAATTGCAACTCTTTGGGCTTGCCCACCTGAAATTTTATTTGCACGTTTGTGTATTTGATCTTCAAGTCCAACTGCTTTCAGTAAATCTATTGCGTCTTTCTCAGCAGTATTATTACCTGCAATTTGTAAAGGTAACAAAACATTTTCTAAAACTGAGAGATCAGTAAGCAGATTTGAAAATTGAAAGATAAAACCTAGTTTTTTATTTCTAAATGAAGAAATTTTATCATCATTAAGTGTAGTAGTGTCAATTCCATCAATTGAAATTTTACCATTTGTAGGATGATCTAATAATCCAATCATGTTTAGTAATGTAGATTTGCCAGATCCAGAGCTGCCAACAATTAAAACGAATTCTCCTTGTTTGATTGAAAATGTAACATTATCAAGAGCTTTTACTCGGTTATCAGCTTCGCCGTAAATTTTACTCATATTATTGATTTCAAGTACGCTAGACAGTTCTCATAGCCTCCACAGGTAGTAGTTTTGTAGCTCTATACGAGGGATATAAAGACGCAATTATTGCCAAAATAAATGACATTAATGCAGTTTGGATAATCTTTTCCCAGTTGTAAGTTACTTCTAAAGGAAGACTTCCATTAAATGACATTTTAGTTTCCTTTGCATATACAGTATAACCTAATCCTGCTGCTGTACCTACACCAGCACCAATAGCTCCAATAATCATTCCTTGGAAAATAAAAATTATTAAAATATCTTTTCGTTTAGCTCCAATTGATCTCATGACACCAATTTGTCTTGTTTTTCCATTTACTAACATCATTTGTATTGTAACAATTGCAAATGCAGATGCCATCATTCCAAAATATCCAATCATGTTAATCATAGCAATACCTGATCTAAAACCTTCTAGTTGTGCTTCTGATGCTTCTTCTGTAGTTTCTGCAATAAAGTCTTCATTTGGAAATGAACGTAAAAAGAATTCTTTAACTTCAAAAGCTTTAGAACTATCATGAAGTTTCACCATAAATGAACCAGTATCTCCATGTCTATTCATCATATCTCGTAAAGTATCAATGTGAATAACTCCAGAATAATCAAAACCTTGACCTCCCGGTGAATCTGCAATTCCAGTGACTATGAATCGTCTTATTTGATCTTGGCCCCATCTATCGTTCACTAGAACTTTAACACTATCACCAACTTGAGCTCCTCCAAGATCTCGTGCTACATTAGATCCTAATACTATAGAGTTTCTTGAAAAAACATAACTTCCTTCTGTAACAGTTTCATGGACTGTGGATGCTTTAATGTCATTAAATGGATCAACGCCAACTAACGAAATTTTAGTTTCTTCGATTAGCTTTCCATTTTTAGTCATGTTCATTTCTGAAGTGGTAGAAAGCCGCGGTGTCGCGGCTTGAACAACTGGAATTCGCTCAAACCATCGAATTAAAGATTGATCAGATTTATCGATAAAATCAGATTCATCAGTTATGATTACATCACCTGTGTTGTAATCACGAATGTCCCTTACAATAGCATCAAACAAGCCCTGAAAAATTACAAAGTTTACATGAATTACCAAAATTCCAATTGTTACTGCTAAAACAGCACCAACCAAACTTCCTTTCTGATTGAACAGCATTCTTTTTGCAAGTTTTATCCTATAATCCACGAAATAAATAAAATAGTCTGATATATAATGTCTATGATGTATAGTGCTAACAGTATAGACAATTTTATAATGTATTAGTTATTTCTATACTTTAAGGAGTCAATGTAAGTGATAAAATGGACAATTTAGATATGAAAATCCTTAACAGATTATTGAATAATTGTAGAGAATCGGATAGGCAAATAGGCATAGAATTAGGAATTTCAGGTGGAGCGGTTAGAGCAAGAATCCGAAAAATGCAAGCGAAGAAAATTATCGAAGAATTCTTCATCAAAGTTGAACCTCCTGTTTTAGGTTATGGTATCTTGTACTTTGTCGTATCAGGTGAAAATATTAAAGAAATTTTAGAGCAAGCAAGTCTTGTAGGTGAACCATATTTTGTAGTCCCATGTGTTGGAGGAATAACAGTTTGTGGAATTTCTGTAAAAGAAAACATGGAACAAAAAATTGAACTTGCAAAAAAATTGATGAAAGATGTTAGAGTGTTATCAATTTTTGAAGCAGAAAATCCAGGGTTTAGTTCAAATCTTACAAAAACAGATTTAGAAATTCTGGAAGAATTGATTAAAGATCCCAGACAAAGAATTGAGCAAATTGCAAAAAATACAAAAATGTCAACTAAAACAATAACAAGATGTATTGAAAAATTGCATGAAAATGATGGAATACAGTTTACATTAGTTTATGATCCTATAAAAATTGAAAATTTTATTCCTCATGCAATATTGACCTGGATAGAAGGGGATTTAAAAGAAACTTTAGAAAATTTGAACAAGTCATTTTCTAAATCATACTTACAAATTCCATTTATAGCAAAAAATCAAATTGTTCTGTTTATGTACAGTGATAATATTTACAAAATGGATGAATTAACGCAAAAAGTTAGAAATATTAAAAATATAAAATCAGCTGATTTATTCATTCCAAAAAAGATTTCATTTTATGTGAAATGGATTGAAAAAGCTATTAATGATTTCAAAAAATCACCTAAATTACATTTAACATATCAAACAAATTAAATAAGAATAATTTTTACTATACCATATGAAAGAAACAAAGATCTATGAAGGAAAAATTTTAGGTCTTAGTGTTTATGATGGAAACATAGAAGGTAGAAAAGTAAAACGAGAATACATCAAACATAGAGGTGCAGCAGCAATGCTTGCTTTTGATGAAGAAAAAAAAGTAATCCTAGTCAAACAACACAGATTTCCACATGGTTATGTTTTAGAAATTCCAGCAGGAACACTAGAAAAAAAAGAAGAGCCAATAAAATGTGCATTTAGAGAACTAGAAGAAGAGACAGGTTATAGAGCAAAGAAAATGACGCCACTCATCACATATTATCCATCAATTGGATATAACGCAGAGATAATTCACTGCTTTGTAGCCTCAGGATTAAAGAAAATATCAGAATTGAAACTTGATGAAGATGAAATATTATCCGTAGTGAAAATAGATTTCAAAAAGGTCCTATCAATGATTAAGACAGGTAAAATTCAAGATTCAAAAACAATATGTGCAGTTTTAGCATATGCTGCAAAGAAAAAATTGTACTAATTATTCATTATAAATAGGCTGTACAAGATCTGCAACATCAGCCCAAGATTGTGCAATTCTTTCAAACATGTATATCAAATCTAAAAAATCTAATGGGATTTGTTTTTTATTTCCCAACGAAGTTCTCAATAAACTAAGTTTATCTTCATATTGTTTATGCATAGATATAGCTTCAATAGCTAAAAGTCTATCAGGTTTTGTAAATGCATCAATAGATTTTTCGGCAATTTTATTGAAATCTATCACTACATCATAGATTTTCTGTGAATATTCTTTTGATAAAGAAAAGTCAAAAATAAAAGTTGATAATTCAACTATGGAATCACCTGCATTTTCAAGAACGTTTGCTGCAACTCTATAATCAAGTACATCAATATTTTCTAAATTAAATGCATTAGCTAATCTTCTATCAACTAATGTACTTCGAATTAAACGAACAAGTAAAAAATATTGTCTATTAACTTCAACATCACGATTTGATAATGTTTGTAAATTAGATTTGTCATCTGAAATCAATCCATTTAATACATCATCATACATTCCAAGTGCAATAGAACTCATTCGTTTGAGAATTTTTGCAGGATTAAGAGTTGTTGCATCTAAAAGAAATTGCATGTTAATATGAGATGCATCTTCTTCAATTATTTCCATTCCAACTAATCGTCTCATTGAATTACGAATCTCTTCTCTATCCTTACCAGGAATAGTTGATTTTGAATTAATTTCTATAATATCAAATCCTAAAAGATAAGCTCCTGTAATGTTAGCTACAACATTTTCCTCTTTGGGTAACGGATAAGAAATTACAAGTTTCTTTGTTCGACGTGTTTCTTTATTTGCAGATATTGAAATACTATCTTGACCCGTTTCAATTTCCACCTGACTACTTTTATCCAGATTATTTGCATCAACCCATTCTTTAGGTAATGATACCAGTATGCTACTTCCAATTCTTTGTAGGCGTCTAACAAATTTAGTCAATTTATACTAATTTAATTAATTTAAGCCATATTCTTATATTTTGTGTAAAGTTTAAACTCAGATCAATGGAGGCAACAGCATTTTGTCCTGCACATATTACGGGTTTTTTCAAGGCTCATTTAGAAGACAATCTTGACAATTTAGAAAATCTAGGCTCAATGGGAGCAGGTTTCTCAATTAAACAAGGGGTTACCACTACAGTAAAAATTCAGACAAGAGAAAATCAAGAATCAAATTTTAAAATCACAACAATAGGGTATGAATCAGACAAAACAGATGTTTCAGAATATGTGTTAAATGAATTTCTAAAACTAGGTGAATTTTCAACAAAGTTTTTCGATATCAGACATAACATATCAATTCCAGTTGGATATGGTTTAGGTTCTAGTAGTGCAGTTGCATTATCATTATCATTTGCATTAGATCAAGCTCTTAATACAAAATTAGAAAAAACAATAATTGGACAAATTGCACATAATGCAGAAGTATATTGTAAAACTGGATTAGGAGATGTTTTAGCATCATATCATGGAGGATTTGAAATTCGTGTTAAACCAGGTGCACCAGGAATAGGTCAAGTTGAAAAAATTAATACAGAAAAAATTTCTATTATTATGATTTGTTTCTCTCCAATATCTACAAACAAATTCATCAAAGAGCGTTTATCTCAAATCAATGGACTTGGTGGAAAAATGGTAAACAGATTATTAGAATCAAAAAATTATGAACATTTTCAAGACATGTCATTAGAATTTGCAAAATATGTAGATGTTATGACTCCAAGAATGCAGAAATTAGTTAACGAGTTGTCTGAAAATAATATCAAATGTGGAATTGCACTTTTTGGAGAAACAATTTTTTCAATGATTCCACAAAAAGAAGAAATTAAAGTTTTAGAGATTTTACAAAAATATTCTGATGGAATTATTATTAAATCAGAATTAGATGATGCTGGAGCAAGAATTTTAAATAATTAATTGAAAATTATGCCGTTAATTCCAAAATCCCATCCACGAGCTAAATCATTATTAATTCGTGAAAAACTTGTCAATGGATTTGATAACGGACTAGTTGCTAAAGAAGGTCTTTTAGCTCAAGGTAGAGGAGAGGCTTTTGATTATCTTCTAGGAGAAAAGACAGGCAAGGCTGCAGCACAAGCCATAAAGGCTGCAGCAGCACAATTACTTGTAGCAGAAATGCCTGTAATTTCGGTTAACGGAAATATTGCAGCATTGTGTCCAAAACAAATTGTAAGACTATCAAAGCAGATTAAAGCAAAATTAGAAGTGAATCTATTCTATACAAATGAGAAAAGAAAACAGGCAATAATTAAAATTCTTAAAAAAAATGGCGCAAATGAAATTTTAGGTTCTAAAATTACTTCATCTAAAAAACTTCCAGGAATTGATTCAGCAAGAAGAATTGTAGACAAAGACGGGATTTTTGTAGCAGATGTAGTAGTTGTACCATTAGAAGATGGAGATAGGACCATGGCGCTTAGAAAAGCTGGAAAAACTGTTATCACATTTGATCTAAATCCTCTCTCAAGAACTTCACAGACTGCAAACATTACAATTGTGGATAACGTTACACGAGCAATTGATTTGTTAATTACGGAATCAAAAAAATTATCAAAAAAGAATCAAAAGGCTCTTCAAAAAATTATCGACGATTTTGATAATAAAAAAAATCTTCAAGATAATATCATTCAAATGAAAAACAATTTGACAAGGAGAGCCAAAATTGCATAAGACTGTCCAAGATATCATACAGATGAAAAAAGAGAAAAAGAAAATTTCTGTAATTACAAGTTATGATTACACTTTAGCATCATTGTGTGATAAAGCAGGAATTGATGTCTTACTAGTTGGAGATAGCGCAGGGATGGTGATGCTCGGATATGAAAATACAATTCCTGTAACCATGGATCAAATGTGTATGTTTACTGAAGCAGTTAGTAGGGCAAGAAAAGATTCCTTATTGGTATCAGATTTACCTTTCATGTCATACCAAGCAAGTATTGAGGATGCCATTAACAATTCAGGCAGATTAATCAAGGCAGGAGCAGATGCAGTAAAACTTGAAGGTGGTTCAATTATGGCTGAAACAATTAGTGCAATAGTCGATGTGGGAATTCCTGTAATGGGTCATATTGGATTACAACCACAAACTACAATGCTTTCAGAAGGATACAAAGTTCAAGGTAAAACCAAAGATACTGCAATGAAATTAATCGAAGATGCAAAAGAACTTGAAGATGCCGGAGTTTTCAGCATAGCTTTAGAAATGGTAAGTCATGAAGTGGCTCAAATAATTTCTGAAACAGTTAGTATTCCTGTGATTGGAATCGGTTCAGGAGTAAATTGTGACGGTCAAGTACTAGTTGTTCAAGATTTGTTAGGAATGTATGATAAAATCAAACCTAAATTTGCTAAAAGATATATGAATTTGTCTGAGGATATTGTAAAATCACTTCAAGATTACAAAAAAGATGTAGAATCTGGAGAATTTCCTTCTAAAGAGAATTCATTTTCCATGAATGAAGAAGAATTGAAAAAATTACGTGAACAAATTGGCAGTTAAAAAAAAAATAAAGAAAAAAGATCATCCATCTTTGGACATAGTCAGTTCACATGGAATGGAACTAGCTGGAAAAAAGATTGTACTCTGTGTTGCAGGAAGTGTTGCAGCATACAAAGCAATTGAACTTGCAAGATTACTAATGAGACATGGTGCAGATGTAAAATGTGTTACAAGTAATGCAGTAACAAAATTAATTCAGCCTGAATATTTCAAATGGGCTACAGGTAATGAAGTAATAACAAAACTTACTGGAGAATTAGAACATATTAGATTAGCAGATTATAATCAATCAGATCTTCTAATCGTATATCCTGCAACTGCAAATACATTAGGAAAATTAGCTAATGGAATTGATGATACGCCTGTATCAACAGTACTTACAGTAGGATTTGGTTCAAAAATTCCTATTTTGATGTGTCTTGCTATGCATGCAGCAATGTATGAAAATTCAGCCGTAAAAAAGAATATCAAATTTTTGAAAAACAAAATTGAATTTCTTTCCCCTAAGATGATTGAAGGTAAAGCAAAATCTCCAGAACCTGAAGATGTTTTAGAAAATGTATTAAAAAAATTTGGTTTTTCATCTGTATTAAAAAATAAAAAAGTGTTAATGACTGCAGGACCTACAATAGAGTACATTGATCCTGTTAGAATAATAACAAATTTGAGTTCTGGAAAAACAGGATCTCTTTTAGCATCAGAATTAATTTCTGCAGGAGCTAAAGTAACTCTAGTCTATGGTCCTGCAAATGAAGAACCACCAGTTGGTGCCAAAGTAATCAATGTTGTAACAAACAAAGAGATGTTTGATGAAACAAAGAAAGAACTAAAGAAAAAATATGATATTGTAATCATGGCAGCAGCAGCTTCAGACTATACACCACAAAATACATCAAAATCCAAGATAAAGAGTGACAAAGAATCACTTGTAATTAGGCTCAAAAAGGCACCAAAAATTATTGATCAGGTAAAAAAATTACAAAAAGATACACTTCTAATTGGATTCAAAGCAGAGACTGATCTATCAAAAAATGCATTGATCAAATCTGCTCAAAAAAAGATGAAAGACTCTGGTGCAGATATCATCATTGCAAATGACATAGGTAAGAAATATCAAAAAAATACAGACTATAACCAAGTATTTTTTGTAGATGATGAAAAAACAACTGCATCTGGTTGGAAGAAAAAGGAAAAAATTGTGAAATTTATCAGAAAAGAAATTGAAAAGAAAATAAAATGAAAAACTCTGATATCAAAAAATTAATCTCACAGTACAAAGATACTATCATGAAACAAAAAAAGAAAAATGCAGACAATTTTAGATTATCTGAAAAACTCAAAGAGATAGAACATAGATACTATCATGAAACAGGAAGAACATTAAAATCAGATTTGGAGGAGTTTAAAGGAAATTGAAACAATTTGAATATAAAAAACGAAACATGACAATTTGGAATGAAGTTGCACCAAGATATCATAAAAGATGGGCCTCTGAAGATAAAGGACCATTTGCAAGTACAAAAAAGTTAGTAGATTTAGTAGATATCAAAAAAGGAAACAAAGTGCTGGATGTTGCATGTGGAACAGGGGTTGTAACTAAAAAATTGATACAAAAAGTTGGTAAAACAGGATATGTGATTGGTGCAGATACTTCTCTTACTGCAATAAAAATTGCAAAAAAATGGAATGATAAAACATCTAATTTGCTTTTTGTAAATGCTGATGCTGAGAATTTATCATTCAAAGAAAAATTTGATATCATTACATGTCAATATGCATTGTTTTTTTTTCCAAATGCCTCAAAAGCTTTAAAAAATATGAGAAAAAGTCTCAAAAAAGCAGGTAAATTAGGCATGTCTGTACATGGTCATAAAGATAAAGTACCATATTTTGGAAATATTTTAGATGCTGTAACTCATTTTATTCCAGAGTATATTCCACCAGGAACTCCAGACCTGGATAGATTTGGTACAAAAAAATTATTTAGAGATGAGGTAAAAAAAGCAGGATTTTCAAATGTGATAGTGAAAGATTATACTTTCAAGTATAGTCCAGGCAGTTTTGATGATTACTGGAGAAATTATCTCAAATATGTTGCAAAACCAATTAAAGAAAAATTAGATTCGCTTGAAAAATCACAAAAAAAAGAACTCAAAGAAATGATTAGAGAAAATACAAAACCACACACTAAAAGAAGTGGAATAATACAATTTCCGTGGGAAGTTTTAATTTTAACAGCAAAATACTAAAAATTAAGGAAAATGGCCAAAGATAAGAAAAAGAAAGAAGAAGATAAACCAAAAAGGAATGATTTCAAGTCATTTCTTAGAAAGAGAGCTCCAATTTACCTTGCTTTGATCGCAATGTTAGTGGTCTTTGTAATTCCGGAAATGACAAAAGGAACTCTAGAGAAAAGTTTGCCAGAACTTTCAGGTGAAAACCAACAAGCTGTAGATATTTTGATGAAGTATAATGGTCCAAATAATGATGGACTAACTGTTTTACAGGCATTAGAGAACAAAATAGATGAAGAATATCCTGATGAGAAAATTTTTGACCATAAGGAAACTATAGTAGATTTAATTGTAACAAATGTAAATTCTGAAGAATATCAAGTAATTTTTAATTTTAAATCACATAAAGGGGAAATGAATTACGATTGGAAAATAAATGTAATCTCGGAAGAAATTACATCAAATAATTCAGAAGCAAAGCACATTATTGATTTAGTTAATTATTACGACTAGGCTCAAATTGTGACTAAATCTTTAGTAAATTTGTGCATTATAATTGGTCGTTCTTTTACAATCAATGAATCTTCAATTCTAATTCCAAATTTATTTTCAATATAAATTCCAGGTTCTACAGTAATTGCCATATTTTCTTTTAATTTTGTATTACTTCTATAAGACACAGTTGGTAATTCATGTACTTCTAATCCAATGCCATGACCTGTTGAATGAATAAAGTACTTGCCATAATTTTTTTCTTCAATGTATTTTCTGCATGCAGCATCTACATCTTTACAATCTACATTTGGTTTCACAGATTTTAAACCAAGTTTTTGAGATTCTTTAACAATTTCATAAGCTTCGTTAGCTTGTGATGAAATTTTTCCTAATGCAAATGTCCTTGTTGCATCAGAAACATATCCTTTGTATCTTAATGTGAGATCAGTTACTACAAGATCGCCCTTTTTGAATTTTCTATTTGTAACTTGTGCATGTGGAAGAGCACCATTTGGACCTCCCGCAATAATTAATGGATTAAGTGTAGATTTGTATCCAGTGTCAAACATTTCTTGTTCCATTGCATATGTCATGAGAATTGTTTGTAATTCTGATTCTTTTTGACCCACTTTCATCTTTTTTGAACAAATTTGGAACATTTCATCGATAATTTTTGAGGCTTTTTTGAGAATCTGTATTTCTTTTTCATCTTTAATTATACGAGCATTGTAAAACGGTTCAGTTGATGATTTTATTTTTGGAATTGATTTTTTCAAAGACATCATTACTGAATAATTTTGACAATCAGTACACACTTGATTTTTCTTTATTTTTTTAATAACAGAGGCAATCAGACCTTCTCCTCGCTCTGCAGTAATCACATCACAATCTGTAGATTCTTCTTTTGCTCTTCCAACCTCAAGTTCTGGAGCAATGATGGTAGTTTTTCCATTTTTTTCAAGTAAGCCAATTGCTTCACCCCAAAATCCAGTCATGTAAAATAGATTTTCAGGCTCAAATGTTACCAAAGTATCACAGTCTATTTTTTGAGCATATTTGAGAAGATTCTTTCTACGTTCCTTCATACTGAAATATTTTCAATTCTCAATTTATGTATGATGTAAAGTTTGTATATGGAAAATTGGACCAGATCGCAATGGCTGAAGAGAAAGAAAAAAAGAAAGTAGTTGCATTACTATCTGGAGGATTAGATAGTCAACTTGCAGTAAGAATGATGCAAGAACAAGGTTTTGATGTTTCAGCTGTTGCAATAAAAACTCCTTTTTGTGATTTTGATTGTGGACGAGGATGTGGTTTTGAAATAAGAGAAAGAGCAGATGATCTTAATGTGAATTTAAAAACAGTTTATCTCGGTGATGAATATATCGAGATGCTAAAACATCCAAAACACGGAATCGGTGCTGGATTTAATCCGTGTGTTGATTGTAGAACAATGATGTTTGATGCTGCAAAAAAACACATGGAAGAAATTGGTG
>JACNFR010000009.1 GCA_014384555.1 Candidatus Nitrosopumilus sp.
ATGGCCAATTTACTTAATTTATCAATTCTTGAACAGCTAAAGTAGAAAAGTTAAATATTCGACCAAAAACTGTTTTTCATGAGTAAACCATCTGATCTTGGTTCTTTGAAAATTGGTTCATACATTCTGTTGCCTCACTCTGATCAGCCTAGTGGAGAGCCATGTAGAATTGTTGAATATGATACATCAAAACCAGGAAAACACGGTGCAGCTAAAGCAAGAATTGTAGGTGAAGGAATTTTTGATGGTCAAAAAAGACCTCATGTAGGTCCTGTCAGCATGCAAATTCACATCCCAATGATTAACAAGAAAGTTGGTCAAATCATCTCAATTAATGGCGATACCATACAAGTTATGGATTCTGAATCATTTGAGACTGTGGATATTTCTTTGATTGATGATGAAGTCAAAGGTAAATTGGAAAACGGTCAAAATGTGGAATACTGGGTTGTTATGGATAGAACTAAAATAATGCGCATTAAGAACTAGTGCGGATGCTGATGATTATCGGAAAAGCCGTCTGAATTTATGATGACGATTATGAGTATTGAAGCGTCCTTTTTGAATAAACTTAAAAAATTTACTGAACTGAATATTTTTTAGATTATGAAGTTAGCTTCTCTGTTTTCTGGTGGAAAAGATAGTGCATATGCAATCTTTCTTGCGCAACAACAAGGCCATGAAATTAAATGTCTATTGAGTGTTTTTCCAAAATCTGATGAAAGCCATCTGCTACATCATCCTAACATTAAATGGACAAAACTACAATCAGAATCCATGAATATTCCTCAATTAACTATTATTTCAAACTCTGATCAAACTGATGATGAATTATCTTTTATAGAAAATCTATTACAAACTGCAAAAGATGAATTTCAAATAGAAGGATTAGTTCATGGAGGAATTAAAAGTAAATTTCAAAAAGAAAAATTTGAAAATATTTGTACTAAATTAAATTTAATTGTGATTGCGCCATTGTGGGATTCTGAACCAGAACAATACATGAATGAATTAATTGACTCTGGGTTTAGTTTTATTTTGACTACTGTAACTTCTAATGGATTGGATGATTCTTGGTTGGGTAAAATTATTTCAAAATCTGACATAGTTACTTTGAAAAGTTTATCTGAAAAATTTGGATTTAATTTAAATTTTGAAGGGGGCGAAGCTGAAACATTTGTAATTGATTGCCCTCTCTTTACAAATTCGATCAAAATTAATAAATCTGAAAAAAAATGGGATGGATACAGAGGAAGGTTTGAAATAGTGGGTGCTGAGTTGAATTACAATGCTTGATGGACTAAAGACTAGTTTGGGGGATGCAATCAAAAAAATTGTAAAATCTTCAGGAATAGATGAAGAACTAATCAAGGAACTTTCCAAAGATGTTCAGAGAGCATTACTCCAATCTGATGTTAACGTACGACTAGTTCTTGAAATTACAAAGCATCTTGAGGAACGAGCACTAAATGAAACTCCTCCTCCTGGACTTTCACGTAAGGATCATATCGTAAAAATCCTTTATGATGAACTATCAAAATTACTTGGAAATGAATCCGAATTTGATTTTAAACCTGGAAAACAAAATAAGATTATCCTGCTTGGTATTCAGGGTAGTGGAAAAACAACTGTGGCATCAAAACTTGCTAAATTTCTAACACAACAAGGATACAAAGTCGGTGTTGTTGGTGCAGATACCTACCGACCTGGAGCATTAGTTCAACTTCGAACTATGTGTGAAAAATCCAATGTCGAAGTATATGGTGAGGAAAATAACAAAGACTCTCCAAATATTGTTCAAAATGGACTGAAACATTTTGCAGGACAAACATTAGATGTAATCCTAATTGATACTGCTGGTCGCCATAAAGAAGAACAAGACTTGCTTGAAGAAATGGATAGAATTAACAAAGTAGCAGATCCTGATTTGGCTTTACTTGTAATTGACGGTACCATTGGACAACAATGTTTCAGTCAAGCTGAAGCATTCCATAAGACAATTCCAGTTGGTGGTGTCATAATCACAAAATTAGATAGCTCTGCAAAAGGTGGTGGTGCTCTTGCAGCATCTGCAGCTACTGGTGCACAAATAATGTACATAGGAACTGGTGAGCGAATTGATGATTTAGAAAAATTTTCTCCTACAAGATTTGTTGGAAGACTGCTCGGCATGGGTGATATTCAAGCCGTGTTGGACTTGGCTAAACGATTAGAAAATGAGGGTGATGATGTAAGGATGAAAAGAATCTCTAGTGGAAAAATGAACATGGAGGACTTTCTTTCTCAGTTAGAAGATGTTAGCAAAATGGGTTCCTTACAAGGAATTATTGATAGTATGCCTGGACTTTCTGGAATGGTAAAAGGTGATCAAGTTGATCAAATGGAAGGCCGAGTTACAAAATGGCGATACATAATTCAAAGTATGACCAAAGATGAAAAAGCAGATCCTGAAGGATTACTCAACTCTTCTAGAATTAAAAGAATCTCTCGTGGTTCAGGATGGCCTGAAGGTGAAGTTAAAGAATTAATTAAAAATTATAAAAATTCTAAGAACATGATGAAAGCATCCAAGGGTAGACAGATGCAAGGAACTCTTAGAAAAATGGGATTAGGATAATTAACAATACTAATTTCAATCAAGCATGTCTAATTACCAACAAATTACTACTGTTGCAAATAAAATTATCAAAAAATATCCTCTATGTGATCATTGTTTGGGGAGATTATTTTCAAAGCAATTACATCTAAAATCAAATAAACTTCTAGGAAAAAAACTGAAAAATAATCTAGTCTCTATAGAAAAATGCTATATCTGTAAAAATCTGTTTAATAATTTAGGTCATTTTTTAAAACTAATGCTTAACACTTCATCTGATTACACGTTCACCACATTCTGTGTTGGTGCAATGATAAAACCCTCGATTGTAGATAGGGATGATTTCATTAGATCTCAATACAAACTCAAGGGTATTGATAGTGTAAAGGCTGATATTACAAATGAATTGGGGCGACTCTATTCAAGAAAAAGTAAAAAAAGAATTGATTGTCTTGATCCTGAAATAACATTTACTGTAAATTTAAAAGATGAACTGTGTCAATTACGCTCAAAATCTATTACTATTTCGGGAAGATATGTTAAATCACAAAGAGGATACCCTCAAAAACAAAAACCCTGCGATAATTGTTTAGGAAAAGGATGTAGAATTTGCAGTTTTCATGGTATTGCCGAGTTTGAAAGTGTAGAGGGAACTATTTCAAAATTAATTTTTAATAAATTTGGAGGGACTACTGCAAAATTCACCTGGATAGGTGGTGAGGACAAGTCTAGTTTGGTTTTAGGATCTGGCCGACCTTTTTTTGTAAAAATACAAAACCCGTTTAAGAGAAAAGTCAAATTATCTAATACTATAATTAATTCAATCACCATTTGTAATCTAAAATTAGTTTACGAATCTCCGAAAAAATCTCTTAAATTCAATTCTACAATCAGTGCAAAAATCTCTACAGAGTCTCAAATTGATTCAAAAAGCCTTAAAAAACTAAAAGATCTCACGGTTAACCCTGTAGTAGTTTATGAAAAATCTGGAAAACGTTCTGAAAAGAAAGTTTTTGAGGTAAAATACAAAAAAAATTCAAAGAATTTGTTTACCTTGATCATTCGTGCTGAGGGGGGTCTTCCAATCAAACGCTTTGTACTTGGTGACGATGTTACCCCCAATATTTCTCAAATTCTTGAAACTTCCTGTATGTGTAAAGAATTTGATTTTCTGGATATTGAGGTACAATGATAACAATCATTGTTGTTGCTTCATTAATGGCAAGAACAATCAAGAAAACCATAAACTTTGAGAAAAACTCTGCAAGACAAGAAAAATTCAGTGTCTTAGGAGAATTATCATCAAGAATCGTCCATGACCTGAGAAATCCATTAACTATAATTAAAACAACAAACGATCTTCTAAGAATACACAATTCTGATCCTGATGAAAAAACAATCCGATTATTAGATGCACAAGATAAAGCATTTTCTCAAATGACAAGTCGAATTGATGAGATACTTGATTTTGTTAGAATAGATAAAACAAAGACAAAGAAAACAAACATTACTGACTCTATGAAATACCTACTTGGCTCTTTACCCATCCCAGAACAAGTTTCAATCAAATCTGATCTGGAAGATATTATGATTGACTGTAATCCAGAACAAATAGAAACAGTTTTTGCAAATCTGATTCAAAACGCCATTCAGGCCATGAATCTAAAGGGAAAACTCACAGTTAACATTAATTCTAAAGACAAATTGGCTCAAATTCAAATCTCTGATACTGGTGAGGGCATTCCTGAAGGCAAGCTTGAAGAAATTTTTACTCCATTATACACTACTAAAAAAACCGGAACAGGGTTGGGACTTACTAGTTGCAAATCAATAGTAGAGTCTCATGGCGGAAAGATTTTTGCTA
>JACNFR010000044.1 GCA_014384555.1 Candidatus Nitrosopumilus sp.
TTGCAGGATATTTGAGAAAAGGTATCAAATATAGAGTAAACCACATAATTCCTGCCAACAACATTGATTTTTTCACATCGTGATTTCCAGGAAGTGAATTTTTAGATAAGGCAAAAACAATTCCAAAAAGAGCACCTACTGAAGTTCCTAAAATCACACCCGCCAAGATTTGGCCACTTTTTTGCCACATTCGATATCCCTCATATTCAACCCAAAACTCAGGAGTGTCTTCTTCCTCGCCAGATTCAAAGAGGTTTTGATTTTCTATTCCAATTGCTTGATCAAGATAAGGTTCTACAATTGCAAAATTTACAGTTCCATGAACCAATCCTGCAAATGCACCAGAAAGTAAGACAATAATGATAAAAATTGATGTTTTCACGATTAAGAATTCCTAGTGACAAGGAAAGCCGGCTGCATGTCTCATATCATGAGTTAATTCATGAATGTAAAGATCAGTGAATGCTTGCTCACCATATACTAGACTAAAGATATGTCCTTGGTCAAATCCAACAACAAATAATCCTGCTGCAAATACGATTGCTAATGCAAGAATTGCTAGTTTTGAAACACTGGTTTTTGAAACGGTAATTTGTTTCGATTCAGACATAAAAAATATCATTCTCTGTTTATATTAAAACTCTTGGATGTTGAAAAAAAATCAAATAGTCAGAATTTAGTCATAAAAATCTGTTATTACAAGATCTTACATACTGTTGTTTTTGATATATTTTTTCTAAAGAATTTTGTAAAATGGATGATTTAGGAATAAGAATAGAGGATGTAAAATACCAAACTCAAATTTCAGATATAATTCAAGGAGAATTAATTGATCTGTACGGTCCAAATGGATACAAATCAATCATGCAGACAATGACAAAAATTTCTGGAAAAACAGAAAAACAAATCATAACAAACTTTGAGTTATTTTCAGGATTATCAGAAGGTGTTTTCGGTAAATCATCAGAGTCAAAAATCCTAGATCCAATTAAAATGAAAATAGACATTATCGGCATGGAGAATATCCATCAAGAAGAAAAAATAGATAGAAAATCAATGAGAGTATTAATTGCAGATGATGAGATAGAAATTCTAGGTCTATACAAGGCATTTTTAGAAGGTAAAGGTAAAGAAGTCATCACATCTACTGATGGACGCAAATGTGTTGATGCATACAAGCGATTCAATCAGAATGAATCAGAAAATTATTTTGACGTTGTAATACTAGATCAAAAAATGCCATTTATGACAGGATTGCAAGCAGCAGTTGAAATTTTAGATATCAATCCACACCAAAAAATAATTTTTGCCTCAGGATATCTAGAAAAAACATTACTTGAAGTATTGTCAAAACTAAACAAGGCAATTGCAGTAATTGAAAAACCATTCTCTCTTGACGTGTTAGAATACATGATAAACAATTCTGAAATTTTTGAAAAATTGGAAAAAATCAATATCAATCAACAAGAAAGAGACATTAATGAAAAAATGTCAGAAATAATGACAGTCTTACAGAATCCAATTTAGAATATTAGAGAAGATATTTACTTGAAACATTATTTGTTTCAATATGACAAAATTATTTTTATTGGCAATTCCTATAGCAATTGGAATTATTACTGGAATGTTTTTGTCATTTTATCCAGAATCAGAAGAAGAATCAAATCTATTAACAATAACAAAATTAATCGGAGGAGGTTCTCCAATTATGGGAAATCACGACGCACCAATTACAATATTGGAATGGGGGGATTATCAGTGTACATTTTGCTATAAATTTCACCAAAATACTTTAGATATCATTAATGAGGATTTCATTAAAACGGGAAAAGTAAAACTAGTCTTCAAAGATTTTCCACTAAATGGTCCCGACTCACTTTTAGCTGCTGAAGCAGCATATTGTGCACAAGATCAAGGAAAATATTGGCAATACCATGATGAACTATACAAGAATTGGGGAGGTGAAAGAACAGGTTGGGTTACACGTGATTCTCTTGACAAATTTGGAACCACGGTAAATTTGGATTTGAATAAATTCAACAATTGTCTAAATGAACATAAATATCAAGAAAAAGTAATTTCACTTCATGAATTTGGAAAAGAGATAGGAATTGATGCAACGCCGTCATTTTTAGTCTTTAATGATGAAAAAATAATCAAAATCAGAGGAAATCAACCGCTAGAAGTATTTCTTAAAACATTTGACGAATTATGATTTTTAAAAAATAATCAAAAAGATATATTCGCAAATTAAGAACAAATTACAATGCCCAAAGTTAACATTGAAAAACAAGATTCAGTAAAAATCTATAAAATTAGAAAAACGTTAGAGGAATTATCCAAAAAATCAGGCAGAGGTACAGAACTAATAACAGTGTATATTCCAAAAGGAAAACAATTACACGAAATTATTAGTACACTACAGCAAGAGCAAGGAACTGCAGATAACATAAAATCAGATTTAACAAGATCACATGTAGTTGATTCTTTGGGCAAAGTTGTTCAAAGATTAAAGCTCTACAAAAAAACTCCAGAAAGAGGACTAGTGATGTTTTGTGGAGCATTGCCACCAGAAGAGGGAGGACCATTAGGAAGTGAAGTAGTCAAAGTTTGGGAAATAGATCCACCAAAAGACTTGAATCAGTACCTGTACAGATGTGATGATCATTTTCATGTAGATATTCTAAAGGATATGCTAAAGGACGATAATCTTATAGGATTTTTGGCAATTGATGCAAAAGACGCTGGTTGGGGATTATTGCACGGAGACAAAATAGAAGTACTATCTCAAACAGGTTCAGGAGTAGCTGGAAAACACAGACAAGGTGGACAATCAGCAAAAAGATTTCAAAAACTAAGAGAGATGGAATTGAGTTATTTTTACAACAGAGTGGCACAAGTTACAAGAGAATACTTTATCGACATTTACCCTGTCAAAGGATTAATTATTTCAGGACCAGGTCCTACAAAAGAGGATTTTATCAATGGGAATTATTTAGAATACAGATTACAGAATAACATCATCAATACAATTGATTCATCATATGCAGGGGCTGAGGGAATTAGAGAAGCTTTTGCAAAATCTGCAGACATTTTAGGTAATTTCAGACTAGTTGAAGAGAAAAAAATGATTGAAGATTTGTTCCGAGAGATTAACACCAATACAGGAAAAGGATCATATGGATTGCAAGAAGTGATTGAATATTTAAAAAACAATGTTGTAGAAACGGTACTAATCACAGACAACACAAATCTTCACAGAGTTGAAGGCGAATGTAAAAGATGCAAGCATGTTCAAGAAGAAATTGTAGAGAGACCACTAGTGATTCCTAAAAAGACAGAATTTACCTCCAAGCCATGTCCAGAATGTAATTCAATGGAAGTAGAAGTTAATGAGCAAGATATTGTAGATTATTTACAAATACTAGCTTCAAAAACAGGCTCTCAGTTAGAAGTTATTTCTGGAAGTGCAGAACATGGAAACATGTTGTCCAGTCTAGGAAAAATTGGAGCAATTTTGAGATATAATCCAGGACATTCTAAATAAAACTACGAATCTTTGTAGCCAATTCTAAAAGTTCATCATCACTAGAAATTTGTCGTTTAGTCCACACTGTGCCTTTGCTGTTATAGCGAGGGATAATGTGTATGTGGACATGAGGAATAATTTGTTTTGCAGCCCTACCATTGTTTTGTCCCAAACTAAATGCATCTGCACCAGTAGCATCTAAAATCGCCTTTGCAATTTTTGGAACAATTGAAAAAACATTTCCAACATCTTCTGAATTCATATCAGTGATTCTTTCATGGTGTTTTCTTGGAATGACTAAACTATGTCCAACATCAATTGGATATTTGTCTAAAAACGCAACGTGGGATTCATCTTCGTATAAGAAATGTCCATCTCGTTTTCCATCTAAAATATCACAAAAAATGCAGCTCATAATGAACAGCATTTTGTGATTTTATTTATTGTTTTTATTCAATTTGAACTAGTACTGAATTCAGGCGTGTATTTCTTAACAGTAGAAAGTAAATTTCAGTGCCCTAGTTTTCTTCTTTTCCACAATGCATGCATCTTTTTGTGGATAGTATCTCAAACCACACAAAATCATGAATAAATCCTTCTTTGCAATTCACATTTACTATAGTAGAATTGGCACTACAAGGAGTCTTGTCAAAAACAGTATCGATCAACATGAACTCTTTTCAGAATAATTTGTCAAAACAAAGATTTCACTAAAAACAGGATAATCACAGTTGAAGAAAATATTTAGTGACGAATGGTTAATTAGGGCAAATTTTGGTGTGAAATTATCTAATGGGCCGAAAAGAAAGACGAGATCGTGAAGAAAAACGTGAAAACTATGCTACAAAACATTCAGCTGAAAAAAGAAAACAAACTCTAATCGCAATTGGAGTTTTAGCTGTAATTGCAGTAATCGTCGGATAT
>JACNFR010000008.1 GCA_014384555.1 Candidatus Nitrosopumilus sp.
ATCATTAATTTGTGATTTTAGATCATTTGCATTGATTTTATCTGCCATGAGTAGTGAAAGATACGCTGTAATTTATTTCTGCACTTTAATTTGCAAGTAATGAATGATTCATGCTAATCATCATACATTGGAAGTGAATTTGTTCTTCAGTAACATATCCACATTCATGACAAAAGAATTGATTTTCCTTATTGCAAACATCACATTTTTTGTTAACTTCTAATTCGTGTCCACAACGTCTGCATGAATCTTGTTTCATGGCATAGTACATGCAATGCATGATTTAAACAATGGCAAAATTAGATTACCCTAATTAGCTTCTTCTAACTAGTCAACTTTTGTATATTGTTCTATCTCTTTCATACCTAAAATAATAAAAAAATCCCCAACTTCATCTATTACAAAGTGGTTTTAGTCAGAATTTTGTTTATTCTCTTTACGTCGTTTCTGTTTAGCGCCGCCACCAATATTGTGTCCATGTGGTAATTTCTTAGTCATGTCTATTCATTACAAATTAGAATCAAGCTCTACTTAACTCATCGTAACTGGTACAAATCAACAAATTAAATCAAGTTTGAAATAAAAAATTCCCCTCGGCTCAAATTAAAAACATATTTTATGGAAATCGTCCTTCATCGATTAATTCTTTGTATATTGTCGATTCAATACGATTTTGTGCTTTACCGCATTTACTACACATGCCTGTGTCATTAGGATCTTCCTTCATTTTCTTTTCACATTCCACACACGTGTTAATGCCTCTTTTGAATCCCATACCAAAAAAAATCTAATCTAGATAATAACTATAACTGAAACACAATATTTTAATGAAAATAAAATCCAAATTTTACATTTATAGCATTTCAAATCCTTTTGAGAATATGTTTAAGTTCAACATTCTCGTATAACATTCATGTTTCTATCATCTAATGATAAACGAGCAATAGGAGTAAGTGCATTCTTACTAATCAGTATTGGAGTATACTTGATAATCGAATACATTAATCATAATTAATCGTCATAGTTATCATCAATACGCTTATGTTCATAGTTATTTCAGAAAAACTGTGAATAATCTCAAAGTTGTTATCGGCGTTATTGTAGCCATAGTAATTCTAATTGTTATTGTAGGTTATTTTTCAAATGCAGAAAATCATAAAGGAAACACAGTAGAGGATCAAAGCGATGAAATCGCATGGCAACTATTACAGAAAACATACCTTGAACAAGAATGTAGAGAGCAATACATGGGTCAATCAAATGAATTAGAAAAGTGCTTTGACCGTATTGATGAAGAACAAAGATTGAATCCACCTACCACGCCATAAATATCTCTAATTTTCAATACAGTCTAGATGAAGAATATGAGAATATACGATTCTAAATTCCAATACGCTTAAGTTAACAATTCTTACAGGAAATATATGACATTATTTTGCAAGCAATGCGACAGCAGAAGATTACCAGAATGTTTTGAAGAAGGCAAACTTACTTTATGGCTATGCAAAAAATGTGAAAACTTTGCAGACGGCGAAGACATCATCATTCGTGAACAAACAGATGAAGAAAGAGGCGAGGTTAAAAGAAAACTAGAAGAATTTCAAAAAACTAATAACTTCCCAGAAGAAAAAATGACAAGAAGAAAAGGCGTGAATTAATAAAATATTTTAAAAATTAGTATCTTATCAATTATTCAAAACCAATCTTTCAAGAGACAATCCAAAATAAGTATTGTCAGACGATTTCAAAGCGCTCATCAACTCTGTTTTTAGTAACTTTAGTTCTTTTTCAGTTTTCATATCACTATAATGAATCACCTTTGAAATAATCCCCTCTTTTTAATTTCCATAAAGTATTAGCTCGTAATCCATTCATTTTTTAATAATACAACATAATGAAAACTAGCAATAGGCTTAAGTTCACAGAAAATTCAAAAAATTATTGAGTTTTGATCCAAATTACAAAGCAACGTTGATGATTTTAAATGATATAGAGTCCAAAGGATTAGTACAGTTTAACAAAGAATATCACGATGAAGAATTTTTTAGAAATTTCATCCAATTCAAAAAAGCATTTTCCCATTCAATGGGGGAGTTAATTAACAAATTAGATTCATTTCAAACAAAACAAGATGAAATGAATATTTTTACGACATATTCAGAATTATCATATATTAATTCTCATTTAGACGCAATTAAGAAATTTCTAAAAATTATAATCAATCCAATAAAACTTGAAGAAGGTTTTGGCAAAAATACCACACTGGAGCAAATGGTAAAAAGAATTTGTAAAAAAATGAATTATTCTGAAAAAATGCAAATTTCCATACAAGGATTATTTTTAGTAGATTTTAGAAATGCAATTACCCAACAACAATACAGAATTAACAAATCAGGGGAAATTGTAATTTATCCCAACAATGAAAAAATAAAAAGACATCTAAACATCAAAGATCTGGCAGATAATTCCATGCAAGCGGCAGAAATTCTTGATGCCATGCTTGACTGGTCAAACGGAAAAACAAGAATGATGAATAAAAAACCTGAAATTTTAGATGAAATAGTCCGTGATTTGACAAAACAGGTTCAAGCATTAGATAATAAACTCGACAATTTATCTTAAAAATTATTTTAAATTATTCAAATAGTATTTTTCAACTCGTTCAAGCATAGGTTCAACAAAATCATCGCATCTTTTGATAAATTCCTGCCTAGTATTCTTCTCGCTACTAACTAGAATTACAACTTGATTAATTTTCTGACCAGTTACTTCTTGAAACATTTGAGCATAGCATGTGGTTTGTAAATAATATTCATATATGTATTCATCAATCTGAGGTTTTCTTTTTGTTTTGTAATCAATGATGGATAATTCGCCATTGTATTGTGCAATTAAGTCACTTGTTCCTGCAACTTGTAATTTATCTGAATACATTCTTTGTTCAATGCTGGTAACATCGGAAATATTCTCAAGAAATGGTTTCAAATTATTAAAATGGGCAATAGGCAACAAATCAAACTCTTCCATGACTAAACTATTACTCAAATAATCCTCAATAATTTTATGGGATTGTGTTCCAATGTCTTGGGCTTGTTTTGTAATGTATTCATGAGCTGGTTCATTTTCCTTCCACATGGCCAATCCATTTTTTTTATGTTCAGGAGCGGTGGCAGATAAAATGGTGCTAATAGACGGATACACTTTATCGAATTTTGTTTGATACCAATGTCCATCTTCCCTGTCCAAAAGTGTCGGCTCTCTAGCCTTTAACATCTGGGTAAAATTTGCCACTAGAAATTTTAGGGTTTAGCAGTTATTGAATCATTTGGAATACCAAGGATCACGGCATAATTTTTTTAAATTTATCAAACTCAGATCTAGTTTTTACAAATTGATCCGTAACAATTTTTCTCAATGTAAACAGATTTTCCATTTTTTCATTGATTACAGAAATAGATTCATTGAAAATTACCGTATCAACAAATTCTTCGTTAGGATATACTGTATATTCAAAAAATACTGAGTCAGTTTGAATTTTTAACTTGAACCCCATTAGTAGTCCCAAATCATCATGTTTGTTTAAAAATCCAGTAAGGCCAGCCTTCAAAGTAGGATCATTTGAAAGAGATCGATATCGAGATTCTTGCACATTGTCATCAATAATACAGGCTACAGGATTACCCTGAGTGTGTAAAACTAAAGAATTGTGAGTGTGGGCAAACTCTTCAGAATTGGGCATCTTGTCTAAGGGCACAAATAGAAGTTAGTGATTGGATTAATAATATTTTAAATAAATTTGAAAACTATTCTTCATCAGGCTCATTTGCCTTATCTCTAACCTTTTTCATAATACAAAATTTACTCAAGGTCTTTTTCCATCCCATGAACAATATACATAAAACTAGGTCTTATAGGTTTAGGTTTTTGTCACAATTTACCAGGAATGTAAAAAAAGATCCTAAGAGACGGTTAGAATATTTTGTATTATCTCAATAATTTTTTTTGAAATATTAGAAGAATCATTTAAAACTTCAAGTTTTTTTGATTTAAAGTAAGTAATTGGCAATTTAGAATTTGTTAAAATAACATCAAATGTTTCAATCACTAATCGATTATCACTCAGACAAGGAATAGTTTCAAATGATTTTTTTAAGCCTCTCTTGATTTTTGCATAGTCTTTTACACTCACATTATCGAAACGAATCATTTTATTTTTTACATACCTTAGATGGACTCAAAATGGGAAAAATCATTCTGAGTTATTATACCTCATCTGCACTATAAACGGTGTATTGTATCATAAATCAAGTAAAGGAACACCAACATGACTAAAGAGAAAAACATGAAGCATTTCATAAAATGCACATTTTGTGGAAAATCAGATCGTGTAGAGTATCTAGGAGGACTAGATTGGTTTTGCAATA
>JACNFR010000037.1 GCA_014384555.1 Candidatus Nitrosopumilus sp.
ATCAGAATTTCTAACCGATGACAATAGTCGGATATTAGGAGAATTGACAAACAATCATCAATTTTCCTTAGAAGAACAACAAAGAAATGCCTGGATTCAGCAAATCCAGCAGCAAAAATTTGGATTTAACAATGTCTTAAATCAAACTGTATTGCCAAGAGTTTTTTCTTAGTATTACTCTAATTTTGATGTTTAGAGATTTGAAATATACATTAGGATTATACATTAGGATTATACTGGTATTTCATTAATTCTAGTACGTGTTAACTTGAGTTCTGTTTTGAGCATTGTCTCTCTATTGTATAATTGGTCTATTGTTTCCAATTGTTTTCTTAGCAATGTGTTTAATGTTCTATTTCTTATTTGAGATGTAGCCGCTGTTTTACTTCTAAGACTAACCATCTTTTGCATTAAATAGATTATTGAGCTGTTTTTGTTGATTTTATAAGTTGGTGATTTTCCAATATTGCCAGATCGTATGATCATTTCATTTGTCAATAATTTATCAATTTCTTTGAATGCAGTAGTACGACTCATGCCAATACCCTCAACTAATTCAGGTACAGTAAACTCGTTTTTTGGAAAAGTCATGAAAAAATCAACCATTTTCATGCGTGGAGAATCCCCATAAAGTGCAATTATGCCTGATTCGGCTTCGGTCATATTATGAATAGCATAATCAATATACTTAAAGATTAATCTCAAATAGTATCATTTGAGTACTATTGGTTAAAAGCACAATGACTGATACTGAGATACAAGATACAATCTTGTTTTACTTGTGGCAAGAGTGTGCATGGGGTGAAGATTACACCAACTATGAAAAGATGAAAAGACGTGTTGGAATGGTAGTAAAAAACAATGGTAAAAATACAGATAAGCAATTAAAGAAATTAGTTAATGATAGATTGGTTTTAAAATTAAAACAAGGTCGAACTTTCTCATTGAATCACCTTTACAGACAAACTATTGAACAGAGATTAATTACTGCTGAATTTCCTGTCTAACCAAATGAAAATGATATTTAATCTCAGATAGAACAATGGAATTAGGCACAGTAATACCAAATTAACTATGCTAAACTATGCAATTTGTAGGAAAAACAAATTCAAAATATTGTGTTTTAAAGTATTTCTCTAAAAATTCCAAAATGAAATTTAGAATAATTCTTAAATATCATTTTGTTGTATATTACCTAACGAGAAACTGTCATATCTGCGTCGTAGACTGACAGGAAAAGGAAAACATTCATGTTATGATATGGGGAAATGCGTTATGGTTTTCCACTCTTTTCTCGTTGTTTTAATAAATTATAATCATTTATGGCTGGATTCAACCAATTCTATTACTCATTTAGCCCAACAATTGCAGACTGGGAAAGAGAAAATCCAGTTTTCAAAGAAATGGTAAAGATTGCAATAACTCCAATGATTAGTTCGTTATCTGTTTTGAACTATGTAGATATGGATTCAGAAACCAGTGTTTTAGGATATGGAATTTCTCTGATCTTACTTAATGTTGGAATGTATTTTGTAGCGCCTGTTGTTGTAATAACAAAATTAAAACAAAAATTATAGATTATTTTGATTCTAGTTTTGGATTTCTAATATCCCAAGCAGTTACAATCCCAAATAATTCTCCTCCCTTTGTAAGAAGAATACAATCTCCTGGAGTTTTGAGAAGGCTTTCAAAATAATGATGTTGCATGGAGTTTCGTGAGAGTACCAAATATCACTTCCATTCTATGTTTTTGCATTACTCTCTGGAGACGATCATTATAAAACATTGATTAGATTTCTGTGATGAAACATTTTTTGAAAATTTTATTAATCTCAAACCAATCAAATTAATTGGTATATCATAGAAGAAATCCTTGGACAAATTGGAATTATTACACCATCTTTAGTTATGGGACTTGGTCTGATAGTTGGAATACAACATGCATTTGAACCAGATCATATCTCTGCAGTAAGTACTCAGATTTTAAAATCAAAATTTGATAAAAAACCAATAAAACAAATAATCAAACAATCCATCACAAAATCATCCATTCTTGGTGCAGTTTGGGGTGCAGGACACACAACAACGCTTGTTTTGATTGGCTTTTTGGTATATGCTCTTGCAATAACAATACATGATCACATATTTTCAGGATTCGAATTTGCAGTTGGAATGATGCTTGTATTTTTGGGCATCACTACAATCCTCAATAAAAAAATTCAATTTACACACAAACATACACACCAACATAAAGATGGAACCATCCATCTTGATGAACATAATCATGATGATCTTAACCACAAACATACTCACAAATCTTATCTGATTGGTCTAGTTCATGGATTGGCAGGAAGTGGAAGCCTTGTTGTACTTAGTGTCGTTGCATTAGATGATGTAGGGATGATTTTGGGATTTATTGTAATCTTTGGAGTAGGTTCTATGATTGGAATGGCTTTAGTTGGAAGTATAATGGGAATACCTCTTGCGTTTGGAAACAGAATCGCATCAATACAAAAGATTCTCAAATACACTGCAGGAATATTGAGCATCATTATTGGCATTAACATAATGTATCAAATAGAAATTTTTGGAAGTCTATTTAGTGCCTGAAATAGCCAGCCATTAAAAGAACTAGTCAATGTTTCCTACGTTAAATTATAGTTCAAAATTTAGTTATCATTGCTTAGGAGCAGTATAGGTATGAAATAATTCATGTGCAGTTTGCCAGATAATGTTTGATTTTTTATAATCTGTGTGGGCTACTGTTATTAATCTCTACCAAATATCTACCACATGAACTTTGGCGAAAAATCTAAAATAAAATCACAAGAAAAAATAATAGAATTTTTAAATTCTGAACGAATTGGTAGGATTTCGACTATTGATGAAAACGGTTTTCCTTTCATAGCTCCGATGAATTTTGTATATTATCAAGATGCAATATACATTCATGGATTTCCTAGAGGTGAAAAATATTCTAATGTAGAAAGAAATCCAAAATGTGGATTTGAAGTAGATAAGGAACTTACATTTTTACCGTCATATTTTTTTGAACGAACTACTGATGCTTCACAGACAGATACATTGTATGTTAGTGTTGTAATCAAAGGAATTGCAGAATCTGTAACAGACAATACAGAAAAAGCAAATGTTTTGAATGCATTAATGGAAAAAAATCAAATTGAAGGAAAGTATGAGAAATTAACTCCAACTATGGCAACTATACGGGGGGTAAGATTACTAAAGATTATCCCAAATGTAATGACTGGTAAATACAAGATTGGAAAATATTGGAATGATGATGAAAAATTACGAATAGCAACTAGACTTGTAACAAGATCTGTAACAATGCCACAACAAACTCTAAAACTGTTAAACATTGCAGGATTAGAAAAACTGGATGATAAATCTACGAAAAATTTAGCATGGCTTCATGCTATTGAACTGGTAAAAATGATGGGTTATGAGAATAACGCAAAATATCCTGATATATCATTATCCAAGATTGAAGATGTAGACTGGTAATGTTGAGAAAATATCATAGATTTGACGTGGTATTTTTTATTTTTTTGATTTTATTTTGCTCTAAAAGTGGTTTTAGATAGTCTTTTTGTATATGTTCTCTAGTAATTTTCAAGTGAGGACATAAGTACTGACTGGACTTTTACTGCTGTTTTTGACAGCACTCCGTGGAAAAATACTCCAACTAAACCTGCTTGAAAGTACACGGTATCAATACTTGATGATAGTGGCATAATGATAGTTTCAGATTCATTCAATCTTCTTAGAAGTGAATTGGAAAATAAGCCTGATACTTCCAATACTGAAATTAAACAATCTGTTACCGAGCCAAAAAATACTGAGAAATTAGGTATTGCATCATTTGTTGATACGTCAAAAGATCCACAATCTTATGTTGACAGATACAATAATGAACCAAAATACAAAAAATGGTTTGATGAAAATTATCAATATTACGATTCTATTGAACAGGCAGTAGGAGTAAAAGAGTCAACTATGGAATTTGTACCTGAATCAACAACAGAACAAACAATTTCAGATATAGATTCTGAACCTACATGTGGTACTGGAACTGAATCTGTAAATGGTATTTGTCAAGTAATTAAAAACGAACTAATCTTGGATGAGCCTAAATGTGGACAAGGAACTCATGTGGAAAATGGAATTTGTAAATTGGATTCACAAAAACCAAAAAGTGAAGGATTCTTGGATTCATTGATTAAGATGTTTGGTAGTTGGTTTGGTAGTTGGTTTGG
>JACNFR010000077.1 GCA_014384555.1 Candidatus Nitrosopumilus sp.
GTCTTACCAGACCGACCAAACCAACACTGTGCCAACAATTGAGTCTGGCAACTACAATCGTGTAGTTGCCATGGCTTAATTTCTCAAATCAGACAAATATTTCGTGTCATATCTGCCCAAGTTTTAAGTAGCATGAGCCTCGATTTGGATCCTTATGGGTCATATTCCGATAGTTTTGAGCCTGTTTGTTATACTTTTGATGCCTGTGTATGCATCTGCTCAGACTCCTGATAGGATAACTATCTTAGAAAATTTTGGAAATTATGATGGCGGAGAGCCGTTATTTGTTTATGGGCAGATTGCAAATATTTTGGATGATTCTTTTCTAATAATGCAAATTTTCAACCCTCAGGGTGATCTGTGTCAAATACAACAATTGATGCCTTTGTCAAATGGCGCTTTTGTTACAGATGTAATTCCTCTAAAGGGAAGAATTTGTGGAATTACAGGTGAGTATGAAATTAAATTATTTTATGGAGATTATTCAACATCTACAACATTTAGTGTTTCATCTAACACGTTCTCTGAATTAACAAATGATGAAATGATTACTTCTGCCAAAAATTTGCTATCTACACAAGGAAATGTTGTTGGAAAACTGTTTGACATTCCCTCTCCGATATCTAATCAAACATCCAACAACTTAATTGAATTAGAATCTGATTATGTTGGTTTATGGACTGAATTCTTTACAGATGATTTGATCATTGAAATTGATCCTTTGATTAGACCTGCTGTATCATCGTCATTGGACTCTGTACAGCAACTGTTGAATAAAGATGAAATTTCATTTGAAATTGCAAAATCTATTGATGAGATTATTTTTACTTCTATCTTTTATTATGAAATTGGCGATAAAACAAAAGCTATTGATTTACTAACTGATGCCTTTGTTGATATTCGAAATGTAAATCCTGAAAAAGCATCTGTTCAAAGAACTCCTACTTTTGATGAATTAGAAGCAACACTATTGAATTTAATGAAAAAGTCAGATACGGTAATGAGCAAATCTGTAAAAAATGAAGTTGGATTTATTTTTGCAAGAGGAACTGCTCCTGTCTATTCTGATGAAATCGGTGAACTTATTGACGTACTTTCAAAATCTCGATATCTTGATGTAATTTCTAGAAAACAAAGTGATCTTTACAGATTGGTTCAAAATAACTGGGAGTCTCTAAAGCCTTCTTTAGTGGCAAAAGAATCCATTGATGAGTTAATCGGCTCTTCTATTCGAGTTACTGAATTACATCAGGCAGCCATACTGCTACGTGAACTAGATAATGTTGATAGATTCATTTCATCTGATTCTGAAGAAAATAGTGATCTTGCAAACTTGATTCAGCCTGATTGGAATGCCTTGGAGAGTGATTTGGCATTGGCCTCTTCAGTTGAGGATATTTTAGAATCTGAATCTGAAATTCACAGAATGGTTCAGGTTATTGATATTTCATCTCGAATTAGTAAAAGTGTAGAGATTTCACAAGCAAGTGGTGTTGATTCTGCACTGATATCTGATTGGAAATTGCTTTTAGAACGAGTTGAAAATGCTGATTCTGTTGATAACGTCTTGGAGATCGTTTCTGAATTTGATCAATCTATGACTGAACTTCGTGAGAAACGAAATCCTATGAATGTATTAGAATTTCAATACAAAACAATGAAAGAAAAAGCTGAACTTCAAGCTGACTATGAAAATTTATTTTTAATTGATAATGCTTTGAAAATTTTAAACACAGCTAAGCAAATGGAATCTGGCAATCCTTCAATTATGAGAATAGATAGAATTGAAGTTCTATTAAGTTGGGTTAGTGATATGTCTTTCAAAATAGAAAATGATTTAGATTCTTACAACAAGGATGCATACAAAATTCGTGCTAGTGATATTTTACAACGAGCAAAATCTTTAGAAAATCTAGTTGAATTGAGTTTGACTAAAAATCGCTTCTTGCCTAATTATATAGAATTTACTGAAACCTTTAATGAAAAAATTGACGATGTACGAGATCTTGTAATTAAAAATGACCTTGATCAAGCTGATGAATTAGTTCGTGACTTGTTTGATGAATGGAGTATGGTTTCAAAAGCATACACTGATGATCCTCTTGGTTCTGATGTTGGTTATTCTACTGATGAAATCAAACGTATTGAATTCCGTAAAAAATTAGATGCCTATTCAAACATGGTATCCACTTTCTATAATGCTGGATTTTCAGGATATGTTGATGAGTATAATCAAATGATGGCTGATGCTGATAAAATGATTCAATTGGCAAATTTTGTTGATGCTGAATCAAAGATATCTGAAATTGGCAATCACCTCAGTGAATATTTACCACTTGATAGTGCTAGTATAATCTATGATATTTCATTTAATCCGGAAAATGACATCTGGGTAATCAATGGTGCAACTGAAAAATCTGTCTTTGATAGGCGAGAAAACCTCTATGTTACCGTATACAACATGGATGGAACTACCCACAGCAGTCTTGAATTCACTGATACTAAACAAGGCAATTTTTTCACACAATGGATAGCACCTACTGATCCTGGACTCTACGTTGTAATGTTGCAATACAAGGATTCTAAGGCTTCTCAAATTGTACACGTTGAAGAAGAATTTGACTATGAATACAATGATTTGGATTTGAATATGATTGATTTAGCACGTGAGTTTGAAGAATTAGAATCCTTTGCAGAAAAATTCGGCGGTGAGAGTTTTGTTGAAAACCCTAGATTTGCAGCAGTGATTAATGAAATTGAATTTGCATTTAGAGACAAGGATGCTAAAACTGTTGATGATAATCTTGATGAATTAAAAATCATAATTGAGAGATATCTTCCAATACGATCTCGTGTTGCAGTAGTTGAAGCAATTTATGATGATGATAAATTGATTGTATCTGGTGCTGTTCAAAAAACTTTGGCATTCAGAGAAGATCTGTTTGTAGATGTTTATGATCAAAGAGGTACTTTAATTGAGGAAATTGCGCTAAAAGATAATTCCTCTGGACTGTTTACAGAAGTCGTATCTCGTTCATTTGACTCTGGGGTTTATGTCACACAACTACAATATCATGATGTTGTGGTGACTGATTTCTTTAATGTAAAATAATTATTTTTTTCCTTTTACTATATTGAATAGTTGCCTAACTACAAGTTTAGGATGATGAGTTGCCAATTTGATCATGTTGGATAATCCAAAATCTGCTTTGATAAAATCTAGGAATTCTTCTGATTTTAATTCTTTAATGATGTCTAGTTCTTTATCCCATTCTTCATCTGTCAATCCAATCCATCTATCTTGTACTTTACCTGCAGACTTTATTTTTGATTCGATCTCTTTTCTCCAATTTCCTTCATAGGGGTGAAGTGATTCTTCGTCTGTATTTCCTGATTCTATCGCCTCTGCTGCAACTCTTCCTGCAACTCTTCCAAATTTTATCGCATATCTGATACCTTCTAAAACTAATGGATTTGCTTGACCTGCGGAATCTCCAACTAATATCAAATTATTAAAAACTGTTTTTCTAGATAATCCATCATTTGGAATTAATCCGTAATGAAATTCAATTTCTTTTAATTCTCCGAGTTTTTTTATTGGACCTAATTTTTTCTCAATTATTTCTTTGAGTCTTTGTGTGGGGTCTACGTCTGATTCTGGCTTTCCTACTCCTACTCCAATCCTTACTATGTTATCTCCTAATGGGAAAATCCATGCATATCCTGCTGGCGAATATTGTTGCCCTACCATCAGCCACCATGTGTCTGAATCTACATATTCTGCTTTCATTTCATATTCTGCTCCTGCTCCGAATCTTTCCCATTGAGGTGCAAATCCCATTGCTTTACAAATCGTTGAAGGAAATCCTGTAGCATCAATTACAACTTTTGAATGAAATGTTGTTTCTCCATTGGGTCCTACTCCACTTACTCCTATAATGTCCCCATTTTCATTTTTAATGACATTTTTAATGTTCATCTTAACAAAAATGTCTGCACCTAATTGTTCTGCTTCATTTGCTAACCATCTGTAAGTTTTTCTGACATCTAATACTGCAGCTCTTGGAACTGTATCACTAATTGTAACTTCATTATTTGGTGAACAAAATGAAAAGTTTTTGATTGGATTGAAACAATCAT
>JACNFR010000007.1 GCA_014384555.1 Candidatus Nitrosopumilus sp.
TACTGTCTTTGGATGGGTAGCAAGTGAAGATGATGTTGTGGCAATTTCACCATCAGCATTTACATGCTCAATAGTTGCAAATCCCCACAATAGATTTTCATCTTGTGTAGCATCTACGCCTGCTGGAAAAACCATCATGGCGAAGACGCCTAACATTGCAAGTCCTATAAACTTGTACATAGAATATCATTCAACTTGAATGATATAACGATAATGGATCAAAGAGAGTCTTTCAAGTTCCATTTTGGAAGAAATTTGGATTGATTTTTTACTAATCTCCAATAATCGGTGAATCTGCTACAGAAATAACATATTCTTTATTTCCTTTCGCATCTATTATAAAATTTTGATTATTTTTTTCTACTACTGCTGAATCATTTACACTAGTCTCAATAGAGGTTGAAGGATTTTTTATCAGAGTTTCTTCAGATTGGATTCCAATTAAGATAGATGCAGTAATTATAACTATTCCACCAATAATTGCTAAGAAAATTTTAGAATTTACCATATTTAATAATTAAATCAATTGATTAAAAACTTTTAGAAAAAATAATGAAAATGTTGGTAAAATAGATCATCAAGCCTAAAAAAAATTAAAAACTAATAACTGCTGAAAATTTTTGGTTGGTATATTGGTAAAAAATCCAAATGATCAGATCTCAATTATAATCCCTACATACAATGAATCTCAAAATATTCTCAATATATTAAAATCAATTAAAAATAATTTACCTAAAAATATTTCAGCTCAAGCAATTGTTGTTGATGATAATTCACCTGATGGGACAGGAAAGATAGTTGATGATTATCTAAAAAATTTAAAGAAAATTACAGACTATACAATTGAAGTTATTCATAGGAAAACCAAAGATGGTTTAGGTTCTGCAATTCTAAAAGGAATTCAACAAGCTAAAGGTGACATGATTGTTGTCATGGATAGTGATTTTTCTCATCCACCACAAATTATTCCAAAATTGATTGATTCAATAAAAAAATATGAATGTGATATTGCAGTTGCATCACGTTACATCAAAGGTGGTAAAATAGAGAACTGGTCTGTAAAAAGAAAACTAATTAGCAAATTTGCAACAATTATTGCAAAAAAAGGATTAGGAATTGAAACTAAAGATCCAATGTCTGGATTCTTTGCATTCAAAAAAAACATCATTAAAGAATTAAACATTGATGCAATCGGTTACAAAATTCTTTTAGAAATTCTAGTAAAAACTAAAAACATAACAATAAAAGAAATTCCATATACATTTCAAGACAGAGAACTAGGTTCTAGTAAACTAGGAATCAAAACTATATTAGACTATTACAAATCAGTTTGGAAATTATACAGATATGGTAAACCATTAGAGAAACAAGAAAAACGTTCATCAGTTAAATTTCTATCAAAAGCTGCAAGATTTTACACAGTTGGTGCTTCAGGATTTGCAGTAAACTATTTGGTTTCATTGTCATTTGCAGGAGGAATTTCTGACATGTGGTATCTGCATGCAAATGTGATAGGAATAATTGCATCAATTACATCTAATTTTATTTTAAACAAGGCATGGACATTTGGAGATAGAGATTTCAGATTAAAGAAGACAATATCACAATATGGCAAATTTGCAATGTTTAGTTCATTGGGAGCATTAGTGCAATTAGGAATGGTCTATTTACTAGTAGATAGTGCAGAGATATCCTATCCTTTAGCCTTAATTTTGGCAGTAATGACTGCAGCATTTGGAAATTTTGTTCTAAACAAAAAATGGACATTTAAAGAAAAACTAGTAAGTTAGTTTTAAAGAAATTAAAATAAAAAGAACTGACTAACGTCTTTTCCAGCTACTCAAAGGTAGAAGTAGAGGTTCCTGACGAAAGTCCAGTTGAAGATGGTACAGATGGGAATTTGTCTCCTATCTGTTGCTCAGCTACTGCAGATGCTTCTTGAAGAATCTTTTCTGTTTCTTCACTTGAAACATCAGACTCCATGTTAAACGAGTCTCCTGCAAGTGAATCCATCATAAGTCCATTAAGTGTCTGGGTCATACTATTCAATTCTGAATCAGCTTCTGGCATGAATCTTCCTAGCGATGACTTCAATCCCTTCATTGTAGACATTGCTGGTCCAATTGCTACCATAGCATCACCAAGATCATGAATAGTTGTCAGTCTTAGTTGGACTTGTTCTAATGACATTCTTGCGTTGCCGAGCATCTTTGTAACTTTACGAATTTCAGCTAATTCGTTAGACAAAACTCTACTTGTGCTAGTATCATGTTGCTGCATTGCAGTCACGACTCTCTGAAAGAGTTGCGCATCTCTTTCGTGCAGTTTACCTAACATAGAGTCCATTTTTGAGATTTGGACTTGTAGTTTGTTTACTGCTTGTTGAATTCGTGGTTTTAATGCACCTTGAGGTTTTACTGCATCACGTAGTTTGCCAGTTACACTTTGGGTCTCTTGTCGAGCCCAAGTACTATCGAAGTTTGGCATGATGAAGAATTTAGAAATTTAGTCTTAATCGACGGTGTAAATTTAGATCAGTTTTAGATTAAATTTAGCTAACAAACATTAGCTTTGATTTTTTATGTAAATTATGGCTAAAATTGCAGTTTTTGATTCTGGTCTAGGCTCATTGTCAATAATCAAAGCAATTCAAAAAATCTCAAAGTCAGAGATTATCTATTTTGCAGACCAAGAAAATTATCCTTACGGAGTAAAATCTCAGGTACAATTATCTAAAATAATTAAAAAATCTATCAAATTATTAGAAGAAAAATTCTCTCCTGATTTCATAATTGTAGCCTCAAATACACCCAGTCTAATGCTGAATGTAATAACAAAGAAAATTTTTGATGTAAAACCACCATTGCAAGAAGCTAAAAAAAAATCTAAAACAAAACAAATTGGAATTTTAGCAACAAAGAGTGCAATTAGCAGTAAAGGTTTAACTCAATATATAAAAGAAAATAACTTTCCAAAAAAAATTAAAATTTTTAAAATTAGTGGATCAGATCTTGTTGATTTAGTTGAATCTGGAAAGTTTCTTTCAAATAAAAAATATTGTCAAAAAATTATTAAAAAAATACTTGAACAAACAATATTAAAAAATAATATAGACACTATCACACTTTCTAGCACACATTTACTACTTTTAAAACCATTATTGAAAAAACAATATCCAAAAATTAATTTTATTGATCCATCAGAAATAATTGCAAAAAAGATTTTTCTAAAAATTAAAAATAATCAATCTAAAAAAAATTCATTAAAAATTTTTACTAGTGGAAATATCAAAATATTTCAAAGAAAATTAAATAAAATAGGAATTAAAAATAATGTTAACTTGTTTCCTTTTTAGCTTTTCTATAACCATGACTAAATTTTTTGTCATATAGTTTTGAGTATTCATATGTTTTAGGATCTATTACATCACTGATTATAACAATTGCAGTACGAGTGATTTTTTCTTCCTTAATTTTTTTTGTAATATCTCCTAGCGTTCCTTTAATGATTTTTTGATCCGGCCAACTTGCCCTGTAAACAACAGCAACTGGTGTAGATTTTTTGTATCCTCCTTCAATTGCTTCAGTAACTAATTTTGAAATTAATTGTATGCTAAGATAAAAAATCAATGTTGCTTTGTGTTTTGCAAGCTCTGAAATTTTTTCACGTTTTGGAACTTTGGTTCTTGATTCTCCTCTTGTAACAATAATTGTTTGAGTAACTCCAGGAAGTGTTAATTGCATTCCAAGTGCAGCTGCTGAGGCTAAAAATGCAGTAACACCAGGAATTACAGTTGATTTTATTCCTTTTTTCTCTAAATTATCAATCTGTTCTTTGATAGCACCATAAATTGATGGATCTCCATCATGTAATCTAACAACTAATTTGTCTTTTTTTGCATTTTTGTACAACAAATCAAAAATTTCTTCTCTAACTAATTTAGCAGCATCATGCAGCTTTCCTTTTTTACATAGTTTTAAAATTGGTTCAGGTATCAAAGAACCTGAATACACAACAACGTCTGCTTTTTGAATTAATTTTTTAGCTTTAACAGTAATTAGTTCAGGATCACCTGGACCACAACCAACAAAAAATACCTCAGACACGT
>JACNFR010000027.1 GCA_014384555.1 Candidatus Nitrosopumilus sp.
TCAACATTATCTAATGAACCAAAAACAGTTTCTAGAAAAAGTTCCTTGTCAAAGGGCTTAAGATCAGTATATTCTTGTCCAACTCCAACGTAAATGACAGGAGTAGATGTAACTTTTACAATAGATAACGCAGCGCCCCCTCTTGCATCAGCATCACTCTTGGTCAAAATCGAAGCATCAAATTTCACATGTGCATGGAATTCACGTGCTTGATTTACAGTATCATTTCCAGCCAAAGAGTCACCTACAAAAATTTTCATATCAGGATTTACAACTTTGGTAATTTTTTCAATTTGCTGCATCAAGTTTTCACTTGTCTGCATTCTTCCAGCAGTGTCAATTAGTACAACATCTGTTTTGTGAGATTTTGCATAGAGTACTGCATCACGTGCAACAGCTGCAGGATCTGAATTATAATTTTGTGCAACTAGTTTCAGATTAAGACGATTGGTATGTTCTTTTAATTGTTCAATTGCACCAGCTCGGAAAGTATCAGATGCTGCAACGACAACAGAATATTTTGCTTCTTTTAACAAATATGCAACTTTAGCTAAGGAAGTAGTTTTTCCAGTTCCATTAATTCCAACAAATAAAATCAAAAAAGGTTGTTCTTGTTTCTTTTTTTCATTGATTTTTTCAAAGAGATTGTATTCTCCTGCTTCATCAAATAATGCAGATATACTTGAAATCAAACTGTCTTTTACAAATTTTTCAATTCCATTTTTATCAACTTTTGAACCAATTAGTTTTTCTTTAAGATCAGACTTTATGGAATCAATTACTTCAGTAGCAACATCAGATTCTAGTAAGGATATTTCTAATTCAAAAAGAATGTCCTCAACATCTTTTTCATTTAGTTCTTTTTCACCAAGACTTTTCGCAGCATTAGAAAATGCATTACGAAGTTTATCAAACATAATTTATCCCGAAGTTGGAGGTTGTTGCATAGCCTGCATCATTTGATTCATCTGTGCTTTTCCTTGTTCTAATCTTGCTGCTGCATCTTGTTTTTTGGCAGCTGTGTCTTGCAAGGCAATTTCTACCTCTTTTATTCTTGCTTCAAGATAGTTTATTGCAGAAGGAAAATCTTTTTCAACTGCAACTCCTGCACCGATGTTCATAACAATTTTGGAACTAGATGAAATTTTTGTGGGAACGTATGTGCCCATTCCAATTGGAACTAGAGTTTCAGACTCAGGATTTTTGCCAAGTGATTGAATTGATTGAATTGAAGCAGTTGCTTCTCTCAAAATATTAACAAAGGTTACTTCTCTTTGAGACAAATCAGAAAAATATGTTTCAAGCATTTGCATTTGCTGCATTAATTGCTCTGCCTGTTCTTCACTCATTTACAAAAGACCTTTCTGTGATGGATATAAATTCATTCATGAATAGTTGAAAAAATTCAAAATAATTGGATAAATAAAAAATAAAGATTTAACTTTATTTTGCTTTTGAGAATCTATCTTCTACTTCATCCCAGTTGACGACATTCCACCATGCGGCGATATAGTCAGGTCTCTTGTTTTGATAGTTGAGATAGTATGCATGTTCCCAAACATCACAGCCCAATAACGGAATTAATCCTTCAGTTCTTGGACTTGTTTGATTTGGCATTGATTTGTATTCAACCTTTGATGTAGAAGGATTGTATACTAACCATCCCCAACCACTACCTTGAATTACTGCAGTAGTAGATGTGAATTTCTCTTTAAAGTCAGAGAAGCTTCCAAAAGAATTTTTGATTGCATCTGCAATTGATCCTCCAGGTTCTCCGCCTCCGTTTGCTTTCATGTTATTCCAAAATAACCTATGGTTGTCATAACCACCACCGTTGAAATTAACTGCGCCTCTTTTGTCCTCAGGTACTGATTTGATATCAGACAAGATTTCAAGAATGTCTTTGTCTTGAATTTCAGCTGGACAAGTTTCAAGGGCTGCATTTAGTTTGTCAGTGTATGCTTGATGATGTTTTGTATGATGAATCTCCATTGTTTTTGCATCAATGTGAGGTTCCAATGCATCATATGCATATGGCATTTCAGGAAGTGTGTATTTTCCCATGAAAGCATTTGAAATTTATTCCATTTATTGGTTTACTAAGCAATTCATTTTTACTTGTTAAAATGGTTAAAAAATTTGTGAAATCATTACTAATTCTATCTTCAGTGCTAATATTTTCAGGAATTTTGATTTTCTCACATCTAGAAACACAAAACGAATCCGAATTGTATTTGGATAGAAGTGCACCATTCATTGGAACCGATATTCCAAGAATTGAAGGCATTGATGGTACTGGAATAAAGATTGCAGTAATTGATACTGGAGTAGACTATAACCATCCAGATTTGTTTGGTTGGGGAGCAGACGGCAAAGTAATTGGAGGTTATAATTTCATCAGAGAAGGTGAACCCCCACTTGATACAAACGGCCACGGCACTCAGGTTGCAGGAGTAATTGCAGCAGATGGAGAAAAGTTAGGAGTTGCACCAAAGGCAAAAATTTTAGCTTACAAAGTTTCAGAAGATGGAGAAGGAGTATCATCAGATCTCATCATAAGAGCAATTCAAAAAGCAATTGAGGATGATGCAGACATTATCAATATCAGTTTAGGAGTAAACAAAACAAATGCAAAGATTGAACGGGGAATAAATGAAGCATTAGAAAAAGAAATTTTTGTAGTAACTGCAGCTGGAAATGATGGACCAGAACTAAAAACAATCGGAAGTCCTGGAAGGAATTTTGGATCAGTGACAGTTGGTGCAACATATAACAATCTAACTTCAAGCTTGGTTGCAACATTAGAGATTGATGAAAAACCATACACGGTAATTCCAATGGTCGGATCTACAAAATTAGAAGAGCCAATCAGAGAGAAAATAATTTTTGCAGGTTATGGAAAAATTGAAGACTTTGAAGAATTGAATGTGAAAGATGCAATAGTAATTGTTGAACGAGGAAGTAATGTCGAGGGAGAATTGTTGTATTTTTCAATCAAAGAAAAAAATGCTGCCAATGCAGGAGCAAAGGCAGTTATTGTTTACAATAACAGTCCAGGAATTTTTCTGGGAGAATTAATTCATGAGTTTATGGAACCAGGATACACACCACGAATTCCAGTTGTATCAATAGACAGAGATGAAGGACTTGAAATTATAGAATCCATTACAGATGAAAACCAAGGAGTTTTACAATTGTTTTACAATCCAGATTTTGTAGCACATTTTAGTTCTAGAGGACCAGTGTCACCATTTTACATCAAGCCAGAAATCGTTGCACCTGGAGCATACATCAACACCACACAAAATAATGCAGGATACAACTTTACCAGTGGAACAAGCTATGCTGCACCTCATGTGAGTGGAGCAGCAGCTCTATTGCTTCAAAAAAATCCTGATCTTCACCACCATGAAATCAAATCCCTGTTATTGACTACGGTTCAGGCAGTATCTGATGCCTATGGGCAAGAATTTTCCATACATGAGGCAGGTGCCGGAAGATTAGACATTGGAAATGCGTTTGCTGCAAAATTAATCATCATGCCACCAAACTTTGTGGTAAATGTATCCTCAGATGAACTAGTAGCAGAGCAACAATTTGAACTAAAACTGCTTGATGGGACTTTGGATAGTTTGGATGTAAAATTTGAAGGTCCAGAATTTATCAAGTTTGCACATATTCTAGAAGGAAATACACTACACATCAAAATGAGTATGAGTGAAGAAAAATTTGGAGAGCATGAAGGAAAGTTAATGATAAATCACAAAGACGTACAATACACAATTCCATTTCTACTACACTACACACCAGGTTCAATTTCTGTAAATCAGCAAAATCAAAAATTATACTTTGATGTTTATCATCCAGACGAATGGAGTTTTGCAAAAATTTCAGTAATTAACAGCGAGGATGGAAATGTCTTTACCACAACTACGACACCTTACAAAGAAGCATCTATTGAAATCCATGAGAATTCAAAGTACTGGATAGATGCAAAAATCAGAGTTAATGGTAATACATCAAATGCATTTAATGTAATTGAAATAAATTCACTGGATGAAAATCAAGATAGAATCAGTACAATAGACATTCCAGAAAAACAAATTACCATCATCAGTGTAATTCTAGTTGGAATAGCAGCGTTTGGATTGATTAAAAGAAGATAGTCTATTGTGTGTATTTAGGACCAGCTTCAATTATTTCTGCTGAGACATTTTCAAACTTCTTAAAGTTTTCAACAAACATCTGAGCTAGTTTCTTTGCAGACATGTCATAGGAATCTTTGTCAATCCAAGTATTTTTTGGATCTAAAATCTCAGAAGGTACTCCTTCCACTTCAGTTGGAATGTCTAGATTAAACAAGTCATCATGTCTGTATTTTACAATATCAAGTGCACCTGAAAGTGCAGCTGTAATCATTGCACGACTGTATTTTATTTTGATTCTTTTTCCAACACCATATGGGCCACCAGACCAACCGGTATTGACAAGGTAAACTACTGTATTGTGTTGATTGATTTTTTCTCCAAGCAATTTTGCATAAACTGAAGCAGGTCTAGGCATGAATGGGGCTCCAAAACACTGAGAAAATACAGATTTTGGCTCTTTAATTCCTCTTTCAGTTCCTGCCAATTTACTGGTGTATCCTGACATGAAATGATACATTGCTCCCTCTTTGGTAAGTCTAGAAACAGGTGGTAAAACACCCAATGCATCTGCGGTCAAAAATATAATCACTCTAGGATTTCCACCGACACTTGGAATTACTGCCCCAGGGATAAAGTCCAAAGGATATCCAACACGAGTGTTTTCAGTTAATGTGTTATCATCATAATCTGGAACGCCATCATTTAGCACAACGTTTTCTAAAAGTGCACCAGGTTTGATTGCATTCCAAATTTCAGGTTCTGCTTCTTGGCTAAGGTTGATACATTTTGCATAGCATCCTCCTTCAAAATTAAATGTGCCATTATCAGACCATCCATGTTCATCATCACCAATTAATTTTCGATTAGGATCTGCAGATAGAGTAGTTTTACCAGTACCAGATAATCCAAAGAATAATGCAGTATCACCTTTTTCACCAATATTTGCAGAGCAGTGCATTGGGAAAATACCGCGTTCAGGTAACAAAAAGTTCATCACACCAAACATGGATTTTTTCATTTCACCGGCATATTCAGTTCCGCCAATCAAAACAATTTTTCTGGTCAAATCAATTAGAATAAAGACATCAGTTCTAGTTCCATCAATTTCAGGGTCTGCTACAAAATCATTGATACATAAAATAGTAAATTCTGGTTCGTGTTTTTCCAATTCATCAGTTGTAGGTTTGATAAACAAATTACTTGAAAACATACTTTGCCAAACATGATCATTAATCACTCTGATGGGCAAACGAGTTTCAGGGTCAGCACCCACAAAACCATCAAAAACAAAGAGTTCCTTATTATCAACAAAGTCTTTCATTTTTTCAAATAGTTTTTCAAATTTGCCACTTGGGAATTGATGGTTAATGGCTCCCCAATCAATAGTCTCGTGGGTTTTATCATCATATACGATAAATCTATCATCAGGGGATCTGCCAGTGTATTTTCCTGTGTTTACAGATAATGAGCCTGTTGAATTAACAACACCTTCCTTTCTTTCGACTGCAATTTTTACCATTTCATCTATGCTGAGATTTCTGTGGACTTTGGATGGTTTGATGCCAAATTCAGATAATTGTGAAGAAAACTTCTCAGTTGGAGAACTGCCTAGGATTTGGGTCAGAGGGTACTGCCCCCAAAAATAACATAATCATTCTCAGGCTGGTTCATGAGATATTCGATCCGCCTAAAGTTTCCTTATTATCTTTTTCTTATAGATTATTTTTTTCTCGTCTAGGAACGTATTTATTCCAAAATTCAAGACTCAATTTATGACGATCAACAAAGATCTACTTGCAAAGAGAGAAGACGCAAAGGCAAACAAGCCAGACTTTGCAAGACCAGAGAGTTGGCGTTATGTTAGACTTCAAACCAATTGGAGAAAACCAAAAGGTCTTGATCACCACCAACGAAAACAAAAAGGCAGAGGCCGTCCAGGTCTTGTCAAAGTAGGATATGGTGGACCAAAAGCTGCAAGAGGATTACATCCATCAGGATTTACAGATAACTTAGTTTTCAACTTGAATGATTTACAAAAATTAGACCCAAAGAAAGATGGAGTCAGATTTGGACACAGTGTCGGTACCAAAAAGAGAAAAGAAATTATCGTAAAAGCAATTGAACAAAAATTCAAAATATTTAACGCAAGAGTGAGTGCAAGTGGTAGTAAATCTTAAAGCTAAAAAAAGACTCGCCGCCAGAGTTACTGGTGTCGGAGTTCACAGGATTAAATTCGATACTGATCATCTAGATGACATTGCAGATGCAATTACTAGAGAAAATATTCGAAGTCTAATCACAGCAAACACAATTAAAATTAAATCATTTACCGGTACTTCAAAAGGTAGAGCACATGAAAAGAAGGCTCAGAAGAACAAGAGAGGTACAACTCAAGGTTCCAAACAAGGAAGAAAAGGAGCAAGAGTAGGTAAGAAAGCAGTCTATGTTGCAAAGGTTCGTTCATTGAGACGATTATTGAAAATTGCAAAAGACAGAAAAGATTTGACTAATCCAGAATTCTGGGCTCTATACAAGAAAGTTGGCGGAAACACAGTTAGAAACAAAGCACATCTTAGACTCTTGATGGATGAAGTTAGAGAAAAACGAAAAGATTAGAATCGGTAAAGCACGTTTTCTAATTTTATAATTTTACCATTTTCAATTTCAATTCCCTCATCGTGTAACATCTTAGTTTTGACATGTTCTCCATAGGCATATCCACCAATTTTTCCAGTAGACATTACAACTCTGTGACAGGGAATAATCACAGGATATGGATTTTTGTTCATTATTTTTCCAACAGCTCTTTGACCATTTTTTAATCCAACAGCTTTTGCCAGTTCCCCATAAGTTGTGATTTGTCCTTTAGGTACTTCAAGTAATTTTTTGTAAATCTTTTGTTGAAGATTCAAAGTTTGATGACCTCAAGATCTGTTGTTTCTAAAAGATCAAGTACTTTTTGTTTCTGTGATCCAAGACCTTTCCAATCCAAGAGAGCAGCTTTTGCCATACTGTTTTGTGAAATAATATGAGAGAACAATTCTTCATCAAGTTCATCCAATGCATGTTTTGGTATAACTGTTCCAAGTGCAAACTTTCCATCTAACAATTCATCAGTAAATTTTGAAGGATAGTGAGTTCCACCAAAACAAATTGCTACAGGATGTTCTTTGATTGGTTGTGACATTACTTGATGAACTAATGCTGCTACCGAACTGCACAGTGATTCATCAGTCCATTGCTTTTCAGTCGTACCAATCTCAACAAATATGGATGGTTTTCTCAATGCAGTAGGCCCGTGATGAGTTGCTTCAATAGTAATTTGAAAATCAGAGAATTGTGACTGGTTTTTCTTTAAAGCTTGAAGATATGCTTTTTGAAAATCAGGTTTTGGAATTGCAACTTGTTTATCGTTTCCACCAAATTTTGCAGTAGAAAAATTTCCCGTACTATGACAAGTCAAAGCTAACACTCCAGATTCTGCAGCATGTTTTGAGAGAAAAATAAATCCGTCATAATCATATTTTTCCTCCAACCAATCAGCAGAAATTGCAGGTGTTGGAATAATTACAAGATCATAAAATTCTCCATGAAAAATATCATCTTTCAAAGTCATTTCTTTTGAAAGAAATTTTGCCATATTGTGACCTGCCGGGTCATCTTGATACGCAACCAGTAGTTCCATGAGATAAGAGATATAAAGACACCATATTAATTTCCAGCAATGAACCCTAAGCAGACTTTCAAGAACATGGCCAATACTATGAAAATGGCAAAAAAGCCAGATAGAGACGAGTATTCGCAACATCTTAGACTTGTATTATTAGGAATAGCAGGAGTAGGAGCTATTGGTTTTACAATTCAGTTTGTCTTTTCGGTAATTACATTTGGTAGATAACATGTCAGAGGAAATTAAATCACATCTATTTGCAATTAGAACCACTGGTGGACAAGAAAAAGTGGTAATGAGATTATTAGAAGCTAAAGCCAATGCAAATCAAATTAACATTCAATCAGTATTTTGGGTAAGTGATCTTAAAGGATACGTTGTAGTTGAAGCAATCAATCCAAGTGATGCATACTTGGCAGTAGAAGGAGTAAGACACATCAGAGGTCAACTAAGAGGAGAATTAGAATTCAAAGACATTGAAGGATATCTAATCAAGAAATCAACAGTTTCACAATTAACAGTAGATAATGTAGTAGAAATTACAGGTGGTCCATTCAAGGGAATGAAGGCAACAATTACTAGAATTGATGTCGACAAAGAAGAGGCAACCGTAGTTTTGTTAGATGCATCATACCAATTACCAGTCACAGTGGACGCCAACTACCTAAAGTTGTCCAGTGAGACTTAGGAAGGATTAAATTTTCAATTAGAGTTTGATTTAACATGGGAGAACAAAAAGTATCAGCACTTGTAACAGGCGGAGGAGCATCAGCAGGTCCACCTTTGGGTCCAGCACTAGGTCCTCTAGGAGTCAACATCATGGAAGTCATTAATTCAATTAATGAAAAAACCAAAGACTTTGAAGGAATGAAAGTTCCAGTTACCGTATCTGTCGATACTGATACAAAAAAATATGAAATTACAATCGGAATTCCATCAGCTGCTGCACTAATCATGAAAGAAGCAGGAATCCAAAAAGGTTCAGGTGCATCAGGTACTGAATGGGTAGGAGATGTAACAATGGATGCAATAGTCAAAGTTGCAAACACAAAATTAGAGAAATCTTATGCTACTTCATTAAAATCAGTTGCAAAGACAGTCATTGGAACATGTCTAGCACTAGGAGTTAAAGTAGAAGGAAAAACTCCTAAAGAAATCACTGCCGAAGTTAACGAAGGCAAGTGGGACGCTAAATTTCAATAATTATTCAATCAGATAAACAGGATCTTTATCGGTTTTTTGTAATTCTACAAAAGTTTCAGTATTTTGAATGCCATCAATTTTTCCGATTTTTTCAATTACAATAGAGTGTAAGGCTTCAAGATTCTTGGCATATACCTGAATGATAATATCAAATCTGCCAGTAACCTCTGAGATAGATACAACCTCTGCAGTCTCCATGAATTGTTTATGAATAGAGTCCTTTAATTTTGGATCTCGATTAATCCCGACATTTGCTTTTACTCCTATTCCCAGCAGAGATTCATCGATTTCAATAGTGAATTTTTTGATGAGTTTCTTTTTCATCAATCTCTTAATTCTACTATACAGCACTGAGGCATTAATTCCAAGTTTTTTGGATAGTGTAGGAACGGAAATAGAGCCATCGGCAGTTAATTCAAAAAGTAATTTCATATCTAATTCATCAAAACGATGCATCGTAATCGAAAAAACTGTTTATCATTTAATATATGTAGGTTTTAATCGCTATTTTCACCTTATTTATAATAATTTTAGTGAAAATGTGTAATTTTTTAAAATAAATGATTGTCAGAAAACCCAATCCTCTAAACGATTTTAAGGAGGTTTTTTGGAAATTGTTTCGTAATGATTACAGATGCACAGCTAGTTGATCTTGTAAAGGCCGCAAAAGATGCAACAAAAGAGAGGAAATTCAAAGAATCCGTAGAGTTGATCATTACTTTCAAAGATATTGATGTAAAGAAAGGATTTGCACTAAACGAAGTTATTCAATTACCAAAGACTAGTTCTCCAGCAACTGTCTGTATCATAGCAACAGGAGACATGAACCAAAAAGCAAAAGCTGCAAAAGCAGATTCTGTAATTGGAACAGAAGAACTAGGAAAATTTGGAACTAACAAAAGAGAATCTAGAAAATTCATTAACAAATATGATTTCTTCTTAGCAGATACTAAAGTAATGCCAGAAGTCGGTAAGACTTTGGGTCAGCTTTTAGGTCCAAGAGGAAAAATGCCAACACCAGTTCCTTTTGATGCATCCATTGAAGCATTCTTGACAAGATTCAGATCATGCATCAAAGTAAGAACAAGAGCATCACTTTCACTTTCAGCAAAAATTGGTGATGTAACAATGGAGGATGCAGATTTGGCAATCAATGCACTTGCAGTTCTCAATGCAATTGAAAAGAAATTACCAAACGGTGAGAAAAACATGAAAAAGATTTTGATTAAAACTACAATGGGTAAACCAGTAAAACAAGCACAAGAGGTCAGAAAGAAGTATGCATGAGAATAGAACATCTTATCCTAAAAGAAAAACCCAGATGTATCAACAATTAATGGAATTACCAAAAAAATACAAAGTTGTATCCATTATTCAAATGAGAAAAGTTCGTTCAACTCAAATCTTACCATTAAGAAAAACACTCAAGGGTCAAGTAGAGTTTGTCTGTGTCAAAGATAAAGTTGCAGCAAAAGCAATAGAGACACTAGACGTTCCAGGAATCAAAGACATGATGGGTGATTTGAAAGGCCAGATCATGTTCATATTTACAGACATGTCACCATTCAAGCTAAACGTTCTTCTTGCCAAAAACAAAATCATGATGGGAGCAAGAGGTGGAGATATTGCAAGTATGGATATTGTAGTCCCTGCAAAAAACACAGGTATTGCACCAGGTCCAATGCTTACTGAATTCAAAGAAGCAGGCATTCCAACAAAAATTGATCAAGGAACAATTTGGATTGCAAAAGATAGTACTCCAGTGAAAAAAGGCGAGGCAATCAATGAAAAATTAGCATCAATTCTAGGTAAATTAGATATCAAGCCAGTAGAGGCAGGAATTTCACTATACTCAGCATTAGAAGAGGGCCTAAGATATTCAGAGACAGAGATGATTATCGATGTTGAGAAGATAAGAGCAGCATTTGGACAAGCACACCAAGAAGCAGTATCATTATCTATCGAGGCAGCATACATCACTGCAGATAACATCTCACAAATTCTTGGCAAAGCATCAGGACATGCACGCTCTTTGTCAGTAGAATCTGGATTCATGACAGATGAGACAAAAGAGCAAATCTTGCAAAAAGCAGACGCACAAGCAAAAGCTGTTGCAGGCCAAGCAAAAGACTACACTCCAGCATAGTTTTACAAATCATAGTCTAGAATACTTTATCAGCAATCATTATTGAAGAATCAAAATGGATCAAAAAGAGACAGATGAGATTCTAAATTACATAAAGCAAAAGTTCGACGATGAAGTACCAGGAATTGTAAAGATGGTGATACGAAAAAAAATGATTAGCAGATTTCGAGAGTATGATGCACATACTCTGCCAGAGTCAATGAGAAATTGCAGTGTTGAGAACCTGATTGATATTATACAACAAGGAATAGAGTCAGGCAAACTCAAACTATAACAGATTTTTTTAAAATTTCATAGAGATTGAATTTTCTGTGATCACAATTTCCGGTTCAATCTCCAAAGTTGACTGAACTAATGCTTTTAGGAAATATTGCAAAAATACAGAGCCTTTTTTTCCAAGATCATGGTGGACGCTCAAAGAATTTACTTGCTCTTCATTTTCAATCTCACATTCACCATATCCGCAATACTCAAAATACATTTGAATAAATTTGGCAATCTTTTCTGAATCCACTTGTTTCCATTTGAATAAGATGAAATCTTTGGGTTCTTTGGAACCAATCTGAGTGGCAAGTTCAATTACTTTATTTTCATCAAGGGATTCCAGAATCAAACTCAGGGCATTTTTGCTCATGTGTATTGTGCCAAACTTTTTCATCGATTGTTGGAATTCTGTATATTCTCCAAAAATTTGATTTGCCAAGACATTAAGACTGATTTTTTTGTTTTCAGATTCCTTTCTGAGTGCCTTTTCATATTTTTCGTCAATTCTAAATGTGATTGTAGATGTTTTCTTTGATGACATGCTTGCAAATGCTTGCACCCTAAACTGCCTAATTAAATTTCTCAAATGCAATAATCAATCATGAATCAAACTATAGAAAATCTAGGAATAACAGCCACACAACTGGCTGCTAAAATCTATGAAAATGGTCCTTTAATTTTATTTGACTTGAGAAACATAGATGAATTTGAAAAATCCCACATTGCAGGCTCTGTGCATGCAGTATGCGATGTTAGAGCCAAAGAGACTATCATGCCAAAGATTCCAAAAAAGGCAGAAATCATACTAATTTCAGACCCAGATGAATTTGCAAAAAATACTGCCCAGATGATGATATCATTTGGATTAAATGCAAATTACCTAATTGGAGGATTCTCAAACTGGGTAGGACAAACATCTTCAGGAAAGACAGGAAAGACAGTAACTGCAGATGAGTTACTCCAAGAGATTCAGGAAGATAACGTACAGTTAATCGATGTAAGAAACAAAGACGAGTTTTCAGAATTTAAAATCCCCAACAGTCTGAACATTCCACTTGACGAGTTTTTTGACTCTAATGTGATAGAGAAGATTCCAAAGGACAAACAGATTGTAACTGTCTGTCCTCGCGGACATCGTGCAATGATTGCAAATTTTGCACTATCAAAATTTGGAATTGAATCAAAGACGCTTGTTGGAGGATTGGCCCAATGGAACCAAATTTTAAAACCAGTTCCAATTGTAAATGACCCAGTCAAAATTATCCAGATGCAAAAAGTTGGAAAAGGATGTCTATCATACATTGCCGAATCAAAAGGAGAGGCAATAGTAGTAGATCCTTTGTATCCATTGGAGAAATACATTGAAATTGCAAAAGAGCAAGGGTTTGAAATCTCCAAAGTTGTAGATACGCATCAACATGCAGACCATGTATCATCAGCTAGAGAACTAGCAAAGAGAACAGGGGCAGAGTTGTATCTTAGCAAATACGAAGGATATGATTATCCTGCAAATCTAATTGGAGGAGAAGATCAAATCAAATTTGGAGATTCAACACTCGATGTAATCCATACACCAGGACATACTCCAGGAAGTTTGAGTTTTCTAATTGACAACAGATTTGTCCTAACTGGAGACATTTTGTTTGTAGAATCAATTGGCAGACCAGATTTGCGTGACAAGGCAGAATCATTTACTGGTGAATTGTATGACTCTCTTCAGAAATTATTGGCTTTGCCTCACAATGTGTTAGTGCTTCCAGCACATAGAGGAGAAAATGCCCCATCTAGAAACGGTGCATTCTATTCTACAATACATCAAGCATCGCATCTCCCGTTACTTGATGATCCAAAAGAGGAATTTGTAGCAAAGATTGCAGCAAATGTCATCCCAAGACCAATGAATTATCAAAAGATAATCCAAGTAAACAAGGGGGCATTAGAGTTGATTTCTGAAGAGATTCCAGACATGGAGATGGGACCAAACAGGTGTGCAGTAAATGCCACTTGATTTTTTTCTTTCAGAGGTTCCAATTTTTTTATCCATCATATCAGGAGTTATCGTAGGGCTAAGTCTAGGATTGTTTGGCGGTGGAGGATCCGTTCTTGCAGTCCCAATGTTGTTGTACGGAGTAGGAGTAAAAGACGTGCATGTAGCAATAGGAACATCTGCCTTTGCAGTAGGAATTATTGCATTTGTTAACTTGTTTTATCACAAGAGAAATGGCAATGTAAAATTCAAGAAAGGAATTTTCTTTACATTGCCAGGAATTGCCGGAACAGTAATTGGTGCACAGTTAGGATTATGGACTAGTTCTGAGAACCTCTTGGTATTTTTTGCATTGTTTATGGTACTAGTTGCATTCTTTATGTTAAGAAAAAAATCACACCAGACAATCCAAAACAATTCAATCTCTTCAAGTATCTTGATTCAGAAAAACAAGATTCCATTTTCAGGATTGGGAGTAGGATTATTGGCAGGGTATTTTGGAATTGGTGGAGGATTCCTCATTGTTCCAACCTTGATGTATTCAGGTGCACTAAGCATTACACAGGCAATTGGAACATCATTGATTTCAGTTAGTTCCTTTGGTTTGATTACGGCAGGAAATTACATTATTGCAGAGCAAGTTGACTTTGTCATATCATTCCTGTTCATATTAGGAGGAGTAATTGGAGGAATAATTGGAACAAAAATGTCACAGAGAATCCCTAATGAGAAGATGGCCAAGGGATTTGCAGTAATGCTAGTTGGAATTTCAGCATACATTTTGCTCAAAACTGCAGGGATTTACTAAGATTCTTTCACTTTAGGCAAATTCCAATTAAACTTCATTGCAAGTAATCGGATTCCAGTTCCCACAACAATTCCAATGATAGATGCAATTTGAATATCTACACCAGATGAGAGCATTGCATAAAATACAACAATTCCAATGATAGATGCAATTGCATAGACTTCTTTTACAAATACAATTGGTATCTCTCGAACAAAGATATCTCTGAGTATTCCACCTCCAATTGCAGTAATCATTCCTCCAAAGAGCATTGGGAGAAATTCTAAACCAACTACTTGGTATGCAATGGATGCACCTAAAATTGAAAACACACCCAACCCAACTGCATCAAAGACTAGCCATATGGTCATCTTCTTTTTGAATTTTGCAAACAAGAAGAACATTACAATTCCAACTCCAACAGTTAATGACACATAGATTGGATCTGAGAATGCAGTTGGGAATCGTCCAAAAATAACATCACGCGTTACTCCACCGCCAACTCCAACTACAGTAGCTAGTACAATGATTCCAAAAATATCTGCCTTGTGTGCAATTGCTTTTGATGCTCCTGTAACTGCAAAAGCTATCGTACCCAAATAATCGAGAATACTAATGAAGCCGTCTATAGGAAAAGAAAAATCAACCAATCAATACAAAGTGCACGCTAGGAGTAATTAAGATTAACAAAATTAAATTGGTAAAAGAAAAGTTGCTTAGCCAAATAAGGAAGACAATCCTTCCATGGCTGCTTCTTCGTTTTTAGGTTCTTCTTTCTTCTTCTCTTCAGCTGCTGGTGCTGCTTCTGCCGGTGCTGCGGCTGCTGCAACTGCTACTGGAGCGGCTTTAACTGCCTCATCGATGTTAACATCGGCTAAGGCTGCGACTAGAGATTTAACTTGGGCTTCATTAACGTCTGCACCAGATGCTTTAACAACTGATGTGAGGTTTGCCTCGTTAACTTCTTTGTCTAGTTTGTGAAGAAGTAAAGCAGCGTAAACATATTCCATTGTATCGAGATTTTCCTGGGGCATAATATAAAACTATGGAGAACTTACGCCTGAAATCTAGTTTAGAATTTTAAGACTTCGGCAAACAGCATACACTGTTCTCTTCAAAGTAGGATCAGTTAGAGTATCCTTTCTGTGTTTTAAAACTCGTTTTGCCTCATCTCTTTCAGCACCTTCTGGCAATGACAAGACTGCATTGAAAAATTCAGGTAATGATTCACGAATCCAGCCATCTAGCATTGAATAGATTTTTGGAGGAATAATATCACACTTGTCAACATCAAGATCTAGCACTTCGGCATAATTTTCATGTTCAACTCTATACACCAAAGCAAGTACCACATTGTCAGGAGTTGGATGTTGAAGAATCTCCCTAGAGCGCTCACCAGTTTTTCCCTGAGCAATCTTGTTTTTCAATCCTATTGGATTTACAATCACTCCATTGACTCCTACCTTTCTTCCATCAACACCAGTAACTATACCAAAAATAAAATCATTAAATTCACCATTTTTTTTAATTGAGAAAATTTGAGTCCCTTCTTTCAAAACAGGCTTTCTACCAAACATGAATAGATTGAGGTGTGTAGTGTATTTAATGTATTATTAATCGACAATTCTTAATATCGGAATGGGACAGCCTCATCGTTGGATAAAAGAGAGATTCTAAAAGAATTTTCAGCAGATCCTGAAAAATACTATAATGTCAAACTATTCCAAGAACAAGGATTTGTCAGAAAATCATGTACAAAATGTGGCAGATTCTTTTGGACATTAAATGCTGATAGAAATTTGTGTCCAGATGATGGGACAGACACGTATTCGTTCATTGGTGAGCCTCCAACTAGCAAGAGATTTGATTACACACAAGCATGGAAACAAGTCGAAGAATTTTTTGTAAAAAATAATCATACATCTGTTTCTAGATATCCAGTTGTTTGCAGATGGCGAGATGATTTGTTTTTTACAATTGCATCAGTTGTTGATTTTCAAAGAATAATGGGAAGTAAAGTAGTCTTTGAGTTTCCTGCAAATCCCCTAGTAGTTCCACAAACTTGTCTGCGTTTCAAGGATTTAGAAAACGTAGGAGTAACAGGTAGACACTTTTCGAGTTTCTGTATGATAGGACAACACAGTGTTCCTGATTTGGGAGGATACTGGAAAGACGAATGCGTTGACTTGGATTTTAGATTACTAACTAATCAGTTTGGAATTAAAAAAGAAGAAGTTGTATTTGTAGAGGACGTATGGGCAGGGGGTGGCTCTTTTGGACCATCACTGGAATACTTTGTCAGAGGATTGGAGTTAGGAAATGCAGTGTTTACTGAATTCCAGGGGGAACTAGGACAGCACACTACACTTGATCAAAGAGTAATTGACATGGGTGCAGGCCTAGAAAGATTTGCATGGATTACAATGGGTACACCTACAGCGTACGACTGTTGTTTTGGTCCAATTAATGGAAAATTATTTGAAAAAATTGGAATCGATTCTGATTCTGAAATTTTGAAAAAATACTTTACAGAAATTGCAAAAGAGATTGATCACTTTGATGATTTGAATCAAGTAAGACGGCTTGCAGTGAAGAATGCAGGGATTACAGATGACCAGCTAAACAAAATGATAACACCGCTTGAAGGAATTTATCTAATTGCAGATCATTTGAGAACTTTGATTTTTGCAATCACTGATGGTGCCTTACCAAGCAATGTTGGCGGAGGATACAACTTGAGAATGATGTTGCGAAGAATTAATGGAACAATTACCAGATTGAATCTAAAATTAGACATTGATGATTTGATTGATACCCATATTGACTATCTCAAAGATACCTATCCAGAACTAGATGAGAAAAGAGAAGATGTAAAGACAATTCTCAAGCTAGAGTCTGCAAGATATGAGGATTCCAAAGTCCACATGAAGAAAAAGGCAGAAAAGATTCGTGAGAAAGGAGTGCCAACAGTTGATGAATTGATCACTCTGTACGAATCAGATGGCATTACACCTGAATATCTCAAAGAAGTCGATGCAATTAGCGAGATTCCATCACAATTTTACTCTAAACTATCAGATTTACACCAGTCTGAAAAGAAAAAAGCAATCACAGAACTTCCACTAGAGGATTTACCTGAAACTGAAACTCTATTTTACAAAGACGACCCAATGGAGTTTGATGCCAAAGTAATCAAGGTCTTCGATGATCAAGTAGTCCTTGATAGAACTTCATTTTATGCTAGAGGTGGAGGACAAGAACCAGATTTAGGAACTATAGCAGGATTCAAAGTTGTAAACGTGGATAAACACGCAAACATTATCGTTCACAAGCTAGAAGGTGGTGTACCAAAAGAAGGCGACACTGTATCTTGTAAGGTAGATGAGACAAGACGTGCAAACATAACAAAAAACCACACCAGTACCCATATCATTAATGCATCATCAAGAGGAGTGTTAGGCTCTTGGATTTGGCAGCACTCTGCATTCAAAGACGATGATCATGCAAGATTGGACATTACACACCATTCCTCACTAACTGATGAGCAAGTAAAACAGATTGAGGATGCAGCCAACCAAATGGTAAAGGAGAACTATCCAGTGAACATTGACTATTACGATAGAGGAACTGCAGAGCAAAAGTACGGATTTAGAATTTACCAGGGCGGTGTAGTTCCAGTAAAGTCAGTTAGAATTGTATCAATTGAGGATAAAGACATTGAAGCTTGTGGTGGAACACATGTAAAGAAGACTGGAGATATCGAGTTAATCAAAATTACAAAGACCAAAAGAATTCAAGACGGTGTAGTTCGTATAGAGTTTGTATCAGGTCCAACAGCATTCCAATATGTAAAAGACCAGGAAGAAGAATCAAAGAAACAAGCTGCAGAAAATATTGCAAAAGAAAAATTAGAAAAACTGCGAGAAGAAAATAAAGAAAAGGCAAGAGAGCAGATTCCTATTTTGTTAGAAAAGATTTTGTCTGGAGAATCAGGTGAAATCGATAACATTACAATAAAAAATAAAATCTGCTTTACATCAAGTGAGAATTATGATGATTATTTCCATCAAAACTTTGGAAAGAAGCTAGTTGCCAAAGATGGTAAAGCTGCATTTTGTGGAATTTTCGAATCAGGTCCAACTGTAAGGATTATTGTATATGCAGGTGAGCAATCAGGCGTAAATGCAGGGGAGATTGCCAAGGAAATAGCCTCAATTTTGGGAGGTTCTGGTGGTGGAGATTCCAAATTTGCTCAAGGTGGAGGAAAAGACACATCTAAAAAAGAGCAGGCAATAGCCAAAGCAAAATCAATGATTTTAGGATGACACTATGACAATTAACTGGAACGAAATAGAAACTAAATGGCGAAACAAATGGGCAGAATCTAAAGACTTTGAAACAAACCCAAATGAGAAACCAAAAAAATTCATTACAGTTGCATATCCGTATCCAAACTCTCCACAACATATTGGACACGGCAGAACATACACACTAGCTGATGTTCATGCAAGATTTTATCGAATGAATGGATACAATGTATTGTTCCCAATGGGATTTCACTATACAGGAACTCCAGTACTCGGCATGGCAAAAAGAATTGAGAAAGGAGAGAAAGAAATTCTTGATGGACTACGAAACGTATACCATGTTCCTGAAGAGGCAATCAAAACATTTGTCGAACCAATAAAGATTGCAGATTATTTCCATGAAGAGATAAAATCAGGAATGATCGAGATGGGTTATTCTATTGATTGGAGACGAGAGTTTACCACTATAGTTCCAGGTTATCAAAAATTTATTGAATGGCAAATTACCACACTTAAAGAAAACGGCAGAATCATTCAGGGGTCTCACCCAGTTGGATGGTGTCCTAAAGATCAGAATCCAGTATCACAGCACGATACAATGGGTGATGTGGAACCAAAAATTGATGAAAAGAATTTCTTGATTAAATTCAAGCTAGGCGAATTTATTTTCCCAGTTACAACGTTACGTCCTGAAACAATTTTTGGAATTACAAACTTGTGGGTCAATCCAAATGTAACATACAAAAAAGTTACAGTGGATAATGAAACATGGATTATTTCTGAAGAGTGTGCACACAAAATTGAATTCTTTGAAAAACAAGTCAAAGTAATTGGTGACATACAAGGTAGCGAAATAATTGGACAAAACGCAATCAATCACGATGGACGAGAAATTCCAGTATTGCCTGCAGACTTTGTAGAGCCTAGCATGGGTACAGGACTAGTAATGTCAGTTCCCGCACATGCACCAAAAGACTACCAAGCATTGATGGATTTAAAGGCCAAAAACCACGAACTGGCCTCAAAAATAGAGCCTATTCCGATTATAGTTACAGAAGGATACGATGTTTATCCTGCAAAACAGATTTGTGAAAAACTAGGAGTTTCAGATCAGACTGATTCCAAATTAGAAGAGGCTACAAAAGAATTGTACCTCAAAGAGTTTACTGATGGAAAATTAAATGACAAATGTGGGCAATTCAACAATGAAAAGGTCCAGTTTGGACGAGACAAAATCAGAGCATGGCTAGAAGAGAACAATACACTAGAGAAATTCCCAGTGCTTGAAAATTCCCCAGTACATTGCAGATGTGGTGCAGAATGTGTTGTAAAAATATTGAACAATCAATGGTTTTTGAATTACGGAGATGAAGAATGGAAAGAACTTGCTCGTAATTGTTTTGATGAAATGAACATTCTTCCAAGTAATATCAGAACTGAATTCAAAGAAGTGATAGAGTGGTTGCACGAACGTGCATGTGCAAGACAACAAGGATTAGGAACTAAACTACCATGGGATAAAGATTGGATTGTAGAGTCACTCTCTGACAGTGTAATTTACATGGCATACTATACAATTTCACGATTTGTAAATGATGGAACCGTTACGCCTGAGAATCTAACTCGAGAGTTTTTCGATTATGTTTTGTTAGATAAAGGAGATGTGGAACTAGCTGCTAGTACTTCCAAGCTTGGCGAGGATGTAATTGATACAATGAAAAAAGAATTTAATTATTTTTATCCAGTGGACTCACGTCACTCAGGAAGAGATTTGGTGCAGAATCATTTGTCATTTTTTGTTTTAAATCACGTTGCAATCTTTGAGAAAAAGTTCTGGCCACAAGAAATTGTAGTTAATGGTAGTGTAATGATGGATGGTGCAAAAATGTCAAAAAGTATGGGAAATATCATTCCATTACGTACTGCAATCAAAGATCATGGTGCAGATCCAATTAGGTTGGCAATTATTTCATCAGCAGAGTTACTCCAAGATGCTGATTTTAACATGGAATCAGTATATGGTATTCAGAACAAGCTTGCATCTCTATTGGAAGAGTGTTCTAGCCTCAAAAATGAGCCCATTTCAGAGTTACAAGCAGAAGATAGATGGATTTTATCGAAATTACAAAACATGGTTGGCACAGTTACAGAATCCTTGGAAAAGATGAGATTAAGAGAAGGATTGCACGAGATTTTGTTTTCATTTGAGACAGACTTGAGCTGGTACAACAAACGAGTTGAAGCTAAAAGTAGAGGAGATGTTTCAGGAATTTTGTACAAGATTAATTCTGTACGAGTTGCAATGTTATCTCCATTTGCACCACATATTGCAGAAGAAATGTGGGAGAAGATTGGAAATGATAGTCAGGTATCAAAATCAGCTTGGCCTGTATACTCTAAAGAAGATGTTGATGCTACTGCAATACAATCAGAGAATTTACTAAAAAGTACAATAGAGGACATTGCAAACATTCTCAAAGTCACAAAAATTATTCCAAAGAAAATTGTACTCTATGTAAATTCAGATGAATTAAAATCCAAAGTTTATCGTAAGATATTGAGTATAATGGTAGGTGGTCAAAACAACATGGGAGTTGTCATGAAGGAGTTAATTGCAGATCCTGAAACTACAGAGGCTAAAAAAATGCCAGACTATATCCAAAAAGTAATCAAGGATTTGCACTCAGAGTCTGAAGAGATTAAA
>JACNFR010000058.1 GCA_014384555.1 Candidatus Nitrosopumilus sp.
CCTAATGCTATCATAAAAATCCCAAAACATATCATCGCTACAGAGACTTTTTCATTTGTAAATTCATCATTAAACAAAAAATCTTGAACAAACTCTATTCCCCATATGAGTAATTGCTGAATGAGAACAATTCCTCCCATTACACAAAAAAGTACCCCAATGGCTGTGAACCAATTTTTGCCGCGTCTGTAATACTCTTCACTCATGATGGATGAGACTTAGATAATTTTGATACCTGGATTCTTTATCTTGTTTCTAATCATTGCATTAAGTAGCAATGGTGTAGACATTTCTGCAAGATATGACAATTCAATTGGTCCAAGATAAATTGCTCTTAAGCCTTTGATTTCATCAATCAATGTATTTACCACGGCAACTGATTCTTTGTCATCTCCACAAACAAAGATGTCATAATCTAACTCCAAAGTAGGATTGACAAGTTTCTTTTCAGAAATTACATGAAATGCTGAAACAAGTTTTGATTTGTCTTTCATATGTTCTGAAACAAGTTTGTATGAGAATGGTTTGTTTTCTTTAATTGAAATACACTCAAATCCAACATCTGTTTTTGTCATTGGAACAATTGGTGATACTACAACACAACTATCTTTAACTTCTGATAGTATTCCTGAACAAACAGAATCAATATTTTCATATGGAATTGATAAAATCAAAACATCGCTTTCTTTTGCAACTGAAACATTATCGTTTCCTGTAATTGATCCCTTTAATTCTCCAAATGCTTCTTTTGCAAGATTAGTATATTCTACAGCTGATTCAGATGCTCTTGCAGCATCTCTAGATCCAATAATTACATCGTTATTTTGAGACCATCTTAAAGCAAATCCTTTGCCCATTCCACCTGTTCCGCCAATAATTCCAATTTTCATGATATCTATCTGACAATGTTATTATTATCTCTATTTGAAAATCGATCAAATTGGGACAGATTATCTTCCTTAGACATGGACAGGCAAAAAATAACACTGAAAGAATTCTAGCTGGACGAACAGAAGGAGTTCCATTAACTGAAATTGGTATTAAACAAGCAGAACATACTGCAGAATTACTTGAACACATGAACGTATCTGCAATTTACTCTAGTCCTATCCAAAGAGCAAAACATACTGCTGAAATTGTTGGAAAACATAATTCAATTGATGTAACAATTGATGATCGTTTAATTGAACTTGATATGGGAAAATTTACTGGAATGCCATATGATGAGATTTTCACTAGTCATGGTAATGTGTTTATGAAATTTTACAATGGTGAATTAGAAATTGCTCATAATGGTGTAGAGACTTTTGATCAAGTCAAAAAACGAGTCTTAGGAATAGTTGAACATGTGACTGAAAAGCATCCGGATGAAAATGTTGTTCTAGTTACTCACATGGATCCAATCAAAGCAATGCTTTCAACTATAGTTGATCTATCTCCTACCAATCTCTTTGAACTAATTATTGCAAATGCGTCCCTTAACATTTTTAGAGAAAAAGAACAAAAATTCTCCCTTTCTGGACTTAATGTAATGCACCCCTCTCGATTCGATCAGGGTTGGTAGCTAATAATCTTGAAAACCCTTAAATAGAAATTGTAGGCCACGTCATTCAATCGCTATGAAGAAATTCGTTGGGTTATTCTTAGTATTGGCCGTTTTGATGGTAATTCCAGCTGTAGACTTGGCATTTGCTGCAGGTGATGAACCTGGAGAATATCTAGATCGTAGAGTGGTTATTTGGAATTTATTTTATAGATTAATGACAGTCGGATTTACTGTCGGTGCAGTAGTATCTGGAACAATGATTTGGCAATGTTGGAGATTTAGAGAATCTCATCCAAATGCAAAACCAACTCCATATGAGGGTACGGACTGGTAATAATGGGCGGACACTCTAATTGGCCTGAATGGATTTACATCGGTGTTGTGGTAGCATTAATGGTTTGGGTAGGAGCAGAAGCATGGGAAGCAGAAAGGCTTGTAGAACATGTTCCAGAAGATGCTGAAACAATTATTGTAACTGGTCAACAATGGTTCTGGACTTTTGAACATGAAGATGGAACAAAAGAAATTGGTGAATTACATGTTGAAGTTGGTAAAGCTTACAAATTTGAAATAGTATCTACTGACGTTAATCATTCTTTTAACATTCACGATTATGTTGTTTTGATGGATGCAATTCCTGGTAGAGTAAACACAGTGTGGTTTGCTCCAACTGATGCAGGAACTCATGACATTCAATGCAGAGAGTACTGTGGTTTAATTCACTATAACATGCGTGGAACATTAATTGTGGAGGAACCACACTCTTGACAACGCTTTTATCACAACTTTCATTGATTTACACTGAGGAGATTATCTAATGGTTCTAGAATTACAAAAGCCACGTCCAATTTGGCAAATAATGTTTTCAACACATCATACTGATGTTGGTTTACTATACCTAATCACATCATTAGGATTCTTGTTCTTAGGTGGTGCATTGGCTCTTGCAATTAGAGCAGAGTTGTTCTTGCCAGGTGCACAAATTATTGGTGATGCAATGACCTTTAACAGAATTTTCACAGTTCACGGTACAACGTTAATTTTCTTGTTTATCATTCCATTTGCATCTGCAGTTGGTAACTACTATGTTCCAATTATGGTCAGATACAAAGACATGGCATATCCAAAACTCAATGCAATCGCATTCTGGATGATTCCTCCAGGTGGAGCACTTATCTGGTTAGGATTTGCAGACTTTACTTGGTATGCAACACCACCATATTCAATCATCAGTGCTCCAGGTCCAGCTGCTGACATGTGGATCTTTGGATTAAAGATTCTGGGTATCTCATCAGTATTGGGTGCAATCAACTTTGTCGTTACAATTCTCAAATGTAAACATCCTGACATGTCTATTGGACAAGTCCCATTATTGGCATGGTCTTTCTTATCTTCATCATTGATTATTCTTGTTGCAATTCCAACATTTGCAGCAGCCCTCTTGATGTTACTAACTGATAGACTTGGTGTAAGTGGATTTTTCAATCCTGCAATGGGTGGAGATCCAATTGCATATGCACATCTATTCTGGTTTACATTCCATCCTGAAGTGTATGTATTGGTAATTCCTGCAATTGGTATGATGTATGAAATCATTCCAAGATTTTCAAGAAAACCAATTTACAGCTACAACTCTGGTGTCTTTGCATTTGTTTTGTTATCTATTGTCGGTTTCTCATCATGGGCACACCACATGTATGCAACCGGAATGTCATTTACTGAAAAAACTGTATTTATGGTAGGAACTTTGGCAGCAGTTCCAGCATCTGCCATGCACGTATTCAACTTTGTTGCAACAATGTGGAATGGCAGAATTAAATTCTTGACCCCAATGATGTGGTCAGTTGGTGGTATTGCATTATTCTTCTCTGCAGGTGCAGGTGGCGTCGCAAATGCCGCTATGCCATTAGACTTTACAACACACGATACATACTGGGTAGTTGGACACTTTCATCTCTTTGTGATGGGTACAATCGCATTTGGTTCAATTGGTTTCTTCTACTACATGTTCCCATATGTAACAGGAAGAATGTACAATGAAACATTAGGTAAAGTTCACTTTATCATGTCATTTGTTGGTACAGTGCTAGTGTTCTTTACACAACACGTACTTGGCTTGTATGGAATGCCAAGAAGAATTTTCGATTATCCTCCAATCCCAGAGTGGATTGCTATGAACCAAATTGCAACAGTAGGTGCAATGATTATTGGTGTCAGTATGGCAATCTTCTTAGCAAACATGATTTACAGTTCCGGAAAAGGAAAACTTGCAAATACCGAAGACCCATTTGGTGTCGGTGGGAAATACTATTATCCATTTGAGGCAAAGAACCCATCACATTAGGAGATATATGAAATGAGTCACGATAATTCCCAAGTTTACAGAACCACCTCATCTAGAGTTGGAAAAATGATGGCAATCATGTTAGGTATCTGCATTGTTGGCGGAGCAATCTTCTTTGGAATGTGGGACTATTGGATATCAGAACCTGCTCCAGTTGTAGCAATGATGGCTGGTGATTCAGCAACAGCAGGCCCAGCAGCACACACTGGTGCAACTATAATGTCATCACTTTCGTTTATTGAATCCTCAGACTTTAGGACTTTGGCATTTAACGCATTACCAGGAGAACCAGATAACAATCCAACAATCAATATGGAAGTTGGAGACAAAGTTGTCTTTGATATAATCAATGATGGAAAATCATTTCACTCCTTTGGTGTAACCATTCAAGATGAAGGGTTTGGAGGAATTATTCCTGGAAGTGAAGTTGCAACAGCATCAAATCCACTAAAACCAGGTGAAAGTGGTTCTTCAGAATTTATTGCAGGTGAGGATGGAGTTTATTATTACATTTGTACAGTTCCCGGTCATAGAGAACAAGGAATGGTAGGTAAAATTATTGTAGGAAATGCTTCTGTTGAAGAAGAAGTGATGGAAGTCATACCAGAACCAGAGGTTGTGGAAGAAATTGCAGAACCTGAGGTAATGGAAGAAGTAATGGCACCAGAACCAGTTGCATTTGATGGTACAATATCTCTCCCAGAAGGTTCTGGAGTTCCTGGATGTGACGAAACAAATGAATGTTATATTCCATATCATGTTACAGTTTCAGCAGGTGAAGAAATTACTTGGTCAAATGATGACTCTGCAGCTCATACTGTAACAAGTGGAACCCCTTCAGATGGTCCAGATGGATTATTTGATAGTAGTTTGTTTATGGCTGGTGGTACATTTTCAGTTACATTAGATGAAGCAGGTGAATATCCGTACTTTTGTATGGTTCATCCTTGGATGATTGGTATTGTTACAGTAGAATAGAAAAACTTTGGCCATACAATATCTTGCTTTAACAACTCTGATTGTTTTGTATTCATTGATGTTTATTGGTGGATATATTTCAGCTGCAGGACTTGGATTAACTTGTCCTGAATGGCCTCTATGTCCTAATGGAGTAATGCCTTCTGAAGAATATCTTGTTGAATGGGTTCATAGAACAATTGCTGCAACTACTGGGGTATTGGTAATTGCAACTATGGTTGCAAGTTTGATTAACAAGAATGCTGATTTAAAAATTAAAATTACAAGTTCTCTTGCAACAGGGTTAGTAATTACTCAAATTACACTTGGTGCTTTGGTAATTGACACAAAACTCCATGCTGTACTAGTTGCAATTCATTTAGGAATTGGAATTTGGTTATTTGCTATGGTGTTATTGACCACATTATTTGCATTTAGAATTGCAAAATCTTCAAAATTAATTACTGCTTAGATTTTTTTAATATTTTTGGCAGATAAATATACAACATTACCCCTACAAAAACAAGAGCGCCTGTAGTAATTGCACCAATGAATAGATAACCAAATGGACTCTGTGTTCCCATGTTGAATGTATAAGTCAGAATTCCATCAGAACCTTCCATGTCGTATAAATCAACTCTGACTATGTGATTTCCTATGTTTCTCCAAACATAGTCAAAATCCCAATGAGAACTCTCTATTGATGTAGGAGGAATGGCATCTACTTGCTGTCCATTATAAAATACTCTGATTCCCATTGTAAAACTATCTACTTCATCATAATCAAATCCCTTAGTGACTTTAATGAGAAATTGGGATGGTTCATCAATTTGTGGAAATTCTGGTGCTGTGGCTACTTGAACTCTGTAATCCCCTAATGTTTGCTCAGCAGAATTGAACATGGAATGGGCATACACTGACTCAAATCCTGCATATGATGAAAATATCAAAACAAAAATCAAGAAAACTGATCGCTTTTTAGCCATTTAATTTATCATGCAATGTGGATGAATATATTGTAAGTCAATTTATGGAGGAAAATCTTCAAAACCTTTAAATCCTTATTGGCAAGAATCTCAATCGTTGACCCTCGTAACAAAATCAATCGATATAAAAACACCTGTAGAGAATGTTTTTACCTACTTTGCAAGACCAGAACATGTTTCTGATCAAATCAAAAATGACACAGTAGGTATGACAGTCGTTCCTATGGACATCAAAGAAGGAATGGGTGTTGGAACAACCTTTAGAATTATCGGTGACTTTAGCGGTAAACGTTTAGAGTGGGATTGTGAAACAACTGAATTCATTAGAAACGAGAAAATCACTGCCAAACAAATTGAAGGTCCTTTCAAGAACTGGCAAATCACCAATGAATTCAAAGCATTGGGTAATAATCTTACAAGAGTAACCATGTCAGTAGACTATGATATGCCATTTGGTCCTCTAGGAGCAATTTTGGATAAAGCAAAGTTTGCAAAGTCTGCTGAGAAAGGAATGGAGACTGCTCTATACAACGTTAGAGGATTACTTGAAGGAAATGGTTCAATTCCAGTATACATTACACTAGATGCATACCAAAAACTTCTAGCCGAAAAGAAAAAGATGAATGATGTTCCAGTTTCAACTGCACTTACTGCAATCATTGAAAAGTACAATGAAATTGAAGCTAAAGCACAAAACTAAAAATTTTCATTTATTTTAAAATATTAAGATTAATAACGACTCTAGGCTTATCCATTTTGGTGGGTCTATGGCGCAGCCAGGTAGCGCACCGGACTCTTAATCCGGTTGTCAAGGGTCCGAATCCCTTTAGACCCGCTTTCTAATTTCAAAATAATTTTCTAAAATTGATATTCATAAATGAAATAATTATTCTGCTTTGATTTGATTATATTTTTTTGCCAATGCAAGTAAATCATCAACTCCTAATGGTTTTGAAATTACTTTGATTAATCCTTGTTTAATTGCCTCTTTGTTTTTTGGATCAAATTCTGAGAATCCAGTAACGATTATGACATTTGCATTTTTATCAATTTCTTTAATTTGTTTGAATGCTTCGTATCCGTCAAGTATTGGCATGTCACCATCCATAATTACTAGATATGGTTTGAATTCTGTGAATTTTTCTACTCCATCTTTACCATTTAATGCAGTCTTTACATCAAATTGATGCATTTCTAAAATCTCTCTATAAATTTCAATTAAATCTACATCGTCTTCTACAACTAGAATGGTTCCTCTCATGCCCAGATAATATCATCATATCTTGTTATTAAAGAACAAGTCCGTATTGATTATTACATATTCTTCATTATCTGTCATTTTTATCAATAAATTTTAAGAAAAAATGCAATTGAAATCATATGAAAATGTATATGTTTCAACTCTGGAATATGTGTGAAATTAGGAGAAATGAATTTTGAGTGAATCTATTTTAAAAATAAAGTTAATTGATAATAATCGAATCTTTATGTGGCTAATTGTAACCATTATAGGATTTACCATCTTATACCTATTAAGACCAATTCTTGATGATCAGCAATTTATGTGGATTTCAATTCCTACATATGCAATTCTACCTGCTGTTCTAACATTTTTAGCTGTATTTCTTGCAATAAAATTACATAAACAAAAACATCCTAATGCAAAGGCATTTGCATTTTTTGCTTTAGGTTCTGCATTTTGGTTTATTGCTGAACAATTATGGCAATTGTATGACCATGTTTGGCAGGGTGATCCATTTCCATCAGAAGCTGATATTTTTTATATTGCAGCATATCCATGCCGCATTGTATTTTTAATTATTTATCTAAAACCTGTATTGAAATCAATTAACAGAAATGTTTGGTTTTTTGCAATCGCTTTATCTTTTTCCTTTTTGATTCCCTCTTTTGTCGCAGCATATGATGACATGCAAGGAGAAGATGCATTTGCTACATCTATCGCACTTGCATATCCAGTGTTAGCATCAATGCAATTAGTTCCAGCTATTGTTGGAGTCATGTATCTTGTTAAGAAATCTTCTAATCTTTCTTGGATGTTGATTTTAATTGGATTTATAATATATAACATTGCAGATACTTATTTCCTATTTGCAGAATTAGATGGGACTTACTATGATGGCCATCCTGTAGATCTGATCTTTGTTTATGCTTTTCTTGTTTTAATTTTTTCATTTTACCATTATTCAAAATTATTTTCTTTACCTAATTACAAAGAAGAACTCTTTTCTGAAAAAATTCAATTTGATACGATTACTAAATTTGGAATTCCACTTACTGTGGCAATTGTATGTATTGTTATTCTAATTTCGCTTATCAATTCAACTTTTCACACTGTTGAACAAGATATTTCTCATAATCTTTTTTTTGGTGTTGTGGCTATATTTGGTGTTGTTGCAGTAATTGTGTTTGCAATAAACAAAAATCTTTCACGTCTGGTTAAAATGAGGACTGTTGAACTAACTGAACAGAGAGACAATCTTGAAAATCTTGTTGAAGAAAAAACGCAACAAGTATTAAAATCTGAACGTCTATCTGCAATTGGAGAATTATCTGGAAGACTTGCACATGACTTGAGAAATCCCTTATCTGTAATGAAAATGTCTGTAGATTTGATTAAGCATAGCTCTAAAGATACAACGATATCTGATCCTAATATCACTAAACGTATTGATTTAATCGAAAAGAGTATTGATCGAATATCTCATCAAGTTGATGATGTTTTAGGTTATGTTAGACTATCCCCATTAAAGATCCAGCATGTTTCATTATTTCATTCTATTCAAAATTCTTTGAAAAAAATTAACATTCCTGATGACATTAAAGTAACACTTCCTGAAAATGATCTTCGCATTGATTGTGACATAATAAAACTTGATGCAGTGTTCATCAATCTACTTGTTAATTCAATTCAGGAATTACATGAAGGGGGAGAAATTGAAATCCAAATATCTGAACAAGATAATGCCGCAATCATAAAATTTATTGATTCTGGAAAAGGAATCCCTGATGCAGATCTATCTAAAGTATTTGAGCCTCTTTTCACTACTAAACAAAAGGGTACTGGACTGGGTTTAGCAAGTTGTAAAAATATTGTAGAACAGCATCAGGGAGAAATTAGTGTAACAAATAATCCTACAACTTTTACAATAATTTTACCAAAATCATTGTAAAGCAGCATAAAGAATCAAACTAAAAATTATAGTTTTTTTAGTAAAGTAAATCTTGGTTTTTCAGGTTCTATATCTTCATGCATATCGACATTACTAACTAATTTTACTTTATAGTCTAACCATCTTTTTTTCATGTTACGAAATTTGTGATTTTCATCTATTGATTTTTCATTCTCTTCAAATTTTTCACAATTCATAATATATTTTCCAGCAACTCTATACATTTCTGAAATTCCTTTTTCTAGTGTTTGATCATCCAAATAACTCATTAATCCATGTGTAAATACAAAATCAACTGAAGCATCTTCAAACGGTAATTCGGCTATGGTTCCTTTTTTGAAATCTGCTATTCCTAGTTTTTCTTTTGCAATATCTAATGCATGATCATTTAGATCAACACCATGAATTTGAAATGTATCTGGAAATAGTCTTAAATCAATTCCTGTACCACAGCCAATCTCTAGAACACTTGTACATCGTAAAGAAGTGGCTAAATCTCGAACAAATTTTGAAAATTCTTCATTATACCTTTCTTCATTCTCATCTGAATATTTATTCCAAAATTCTTCATTGTAATTCATAGAATTTTTCAAATAAAGCTGTATTTGATACTAATTGTTTAGTGCTGACATTTGCATGGGATGAGTTTTGTGTCAAAGGTACAATCATGCGGGCCATCTGATTTTCCTTGTGTAGGAATTTCTTTCATACAATCATCATGACGACCTTTTCTGCAAAACCAGCATATCTCTTGTGTATGGCCAGTTGAGCATGAATCCATAATTTCTAATCTTTCTTGTGGGTAAAAAACTTCATGGAATCTAGATAAATGTCAGCCATGGCAAGAATCTCTCATCTTTTCCCATGACTACGTCTGTAAATGATTTTTGCATTGCTTTAGTGATATTTCCCATCTTCCCATTTCCAATCTTTACTTTGTCTATCTGAGTAACAGATTTTACTTCAGCTGCAGTTCCTGTCATGAAAATTTCATCTGCATTATACAGATCATCTCGTTCTAGATCACGTTCAATTACGAATCCACCATTTTCCTCAATTATTTGAATAATACTGTCTCTGGTAATTCCTTCTAATCCCCCTGCTGAAAGTGGAGGAGTTTGAATAATATCATCTTTAATGATGAAAATATTTTCAGCACTGCCTTCTGCAACTTTACCGTGGTAGTTTAGCATGATTGCTTCATCATATCCATTTTCTAATGCTTCCATTCTTGCAAGAGCTGCATTTGCATAGTTTGATGCAGCTTTTGCTTGCATTGGTTGAGATCTTGAATCAATCTTTGTCCAACTTGATACTTTGCATTTTGCTCCTGAAAATTTACCTGCTTTTGATTCACCCATCTTCCATTCCCAACATGAAATTGAGACATCAACTTTATTGGTAGTAGGAGTTAGTCCCATTGTTCCATATCCATAATATGCTAATGGTCTAATGTAAGCTTCCTTGAGTCCACCTACTTGAACCGTTTTTACAATTGCATCTGAAATTACTTTTTTTGAAAATTCCATTTTCATTGAATATAGTTTTGCAGATTTGAAAAATCTATCAACATGTTCTGGCAATCTGAAAATTGCTGATCCATTTGGGGTATCATAACACCTAATCCCCTCAAAAATTGATGTTGAATAATGTAAGGCATGAGTTAATACGTGAACTTTGGCATCCTTGAATGGTACCAATTTCCCATTCATCCAAATTTTACCAATCTCTTTCATAGGAGAGCAAAAAATCTATGCTAATTTAAAGAATTATCTTTTGAATTGATTTTGAGATATCTTAAACTACATATCTGACTAATCACACATTCTACTATGGAGTGGACTTTGGGCTTTGTAGGAATTGTTTGTCTTGTTGTAGGCTTGATTGGCCAGGCATTTGAGATGAGAAAAATTCGTCTAACAACATACAAAGATGAAAATTTAGGCTCGATCAACATTTTCATGAATAAGAAGAATTTCAAATGGTATGCCCTGTTGGGTATTGGAATTGTTTTTTGGTACGTAGCTGAGCGTGTGTGAACGGATCTATATAGATCAGCTCTAAATACTAGAAATGATAACCTATAGTATCGCGTGTTTTGGGTAACGCCGGACTAAGTCTAGATAACGGTCCAAGAACAAACCCATGATGGCGTTTACAGGAGAAATCCCGTAACGCCACTTTTACATTAAATAAAATTGATTTTTGATATTTCTTGGTGTACTGCTTTGATAGCTTTTGTAATGTTATCATGTGTATCTTCCATAACGATAATTATTCGTGATGTTTCTTCCTGTGCGTCTATATTCAGGATGTTTAATCCTGATTCACCTATTTTTGCACTTGTTCGAGAAACTACTTGCTGAACTCTCCACATCTCATCTCCGATCAATGTAACTACTCCTCTCTTGTATGTGATGGTGGCAAGTGAATCAAATCCTAATAGATATTTTTCATTTCTTTTAACATATTCTGCATCCAAAAACAATATCCTGGAAAACTCTAACCCATCTTTTGTAAAAGGTGACAGGATAATGAATTCACTATAATGCTTGTCTTTTTCTAAAGATGTTAATAATTTTTGAATTGCATTAGTTTCAATTCTAAAAATAGCACAATTCTCTTTACCTGTAACTATTTTTATTGGATGTCCTTTCTGTTCTTCTAAATTTCTTTTGATGGTAGTTATTTTTTCAGGATTTTTCATATTGGTAATAGTAATCGGCATATCCACTCCATTTTCTACAATTTCTTTAATCGCAATTGGATCTAAAATCTTCATTCCAAACATTCCTGCAAGTCTTGCTTCGTTATATGACAGCTGAATTACTTCTCTTAATTCTGAATTAACGATTTTTGGATCTGCAGAAACTACGGAACTATCTTTTTCAAAATCTATACTGGTTTCATATTTTTTATGAAATAGTATGCCTAGATCTGCTGCAGTTCTATCTGAACCACCACGCTCATATGTTGTAGTAATACCGTCAACTGTTTTTCCAATAAATCCCCCAATTGTTACCACATCATTATTTTCTACAAGATCTGCAGTCTTTTTGATTTTTTCTCTAGATTCAGCTGTAAGGAAATTTGTAAATTCAATATTGTTATCGGTTATAATTGGCCAATCGTCATATTCTATGGCTTCAGATTTAATGCCATTACTTTTTAGAATGTGGTTCATTACATGAGACATCAAAATTTCACCTGAAAATGCCAATGCTTGGGATCTTGTTTCATTTGCGAATTCTTTATTTTGCAATGCTTCATCTAGTGCTTTTTGGGCTTTTTCTAGATGGACATCAATAGTTTTTTTGCAATTTTCCTTGTTTTTTTCATCAACCATCTCTAAAATTTTTTGGTATGTTGATTTTACAATATCTAATGAAGGTGTAATTCCATTTTCTGCATTTCTGCCCTGCTCTAAAACAATATCTGTAAGTGATCGTTTTTTTTCATTGTAAATTGTTAATGGTGCTGAAAAAACTGCAATAACTTTGGAATCTATTTTCAAATCACTAATTCGTTGAATAATTTTTGGGATTGTCTCACCATTTGGGCCTATTGCACTACCACCAAATTTAGCAACTATTAGATTAGCCATAGTACCTTATCAAAATCAAATTGCCATCTATTAAGCATTTGATTACTAGTCTATAATTTTTTGAATAATTTTTGATGCCACTTTTGCACCATCTGTGTTAATTTGATTTCTTTTTACTTCAAGTTTTTCTAAAATTAACTCTTTCAATCTGTTGATATCTTCAAAATCAAACCCTTGTTCTCTTGCATTGTCTTCTTGCTCAAAATGCCCTTTAATTGGAATAAAAATTCCAGGTGTTCCGTATGCGTTAGCCTCGTCTATTGTTGATTTTCCTGCCAATGAAATTACAACATCTGATGCAAAAATTAATTCATGTAAATTATTAACAAATCCTAAATTCCTTACATTTTCAAATTCTTTGGTTACTGCTGGTCCTGACACTAGAACCACTTCAATATCCTGATTAATTTTTGAAATCACATCTACTGCTTTCTCAATTAGAAATATTCCTGCATTGGTGCCTCCTATGGATATGATTATGGTCTTTTTTACAAAAGAAAATTTCTTTCTCAACTCTTCTCTGGTATAGTTTGTTTGCCTAACTATGGGTCCAACTCTTTTGATATTATCTTCATCTTTTCCATTTTCGGGAAAAATTACAACATCACACTTTTTAATTATCTCTTGCATTGACTTGTTCATTTTTCTTTCAATAAACGATGCTATCCCTTTTGTGAAATGAGTTTCTAAAACATCTGTAATTAACACTGTTGGAATTTTCATCTCTTGTGCAATAGTTAATGATGCAAAGTCTTCATCACTAATTACTAGATTTGGATTTTCTTTTTGAAGAATTTTTTTTGAAATATTTTTACAATCTCTGTAATATTGGTAATAGTTCCACAGCCATTTTGCTGGATTTTTTAAAGTTCCATTTTCAATGATAAATAAAGGTGGATTGTATACATCTTGTACTTGTAAATGCAAATTTTTTAAAATTTTTGCAGCCCCGCCACCTGTAACAAAATTAGTTGTAATGTTTTGAAAATTATTTTCAATTGCTATATCTCTTGTAACATGACCTAATCCAATTGGACTAGAAAAAAAATCAAAAACAACCATGGAATTACTAATTTCTTATCAAATTTCTAGATTCTGACCCTTCTCAAAGTTTAAATGGATTTTAACAATTTTGATTTCTGGGCTCATAGTCCAGGTCGGTTATGACGTCGCCCTTACACGGCGAAGATCCGGGGTTCAAATCCCCGTGGGCCCATTTTAACCTCATTTACACAAGAAAATGATAATTTTATGAAGTTGGATTCATCAAGGCTGCACGTTCTTTTGTTTTTTGATCAACTAGAGCATCAACATATTGCCCTGGGTTGGCATTACAATCACCAATGTTTACTGCATAACCATCCATAGTTTCAGCAATGCATCCGTCACTTGTAACTGCAATTACTTTCACAATTTCCATTATTTCTGATGGCGCAGTATAGAACATCAAATATGCGAAAAGCAGACCTGCTCCTAGTGCAATTACTCCTGCTATGACAAAAGTGGTATTTTTCCTCGGTTTTTTATCAGAGCGATTGTTTACTGCAGACATGATATTGTTATGGTAACTTTGAATAAAAATCAAATCTAAATTCTCAAACATGGTTTTTAAATTGACAAAACATACTTGGAATCAAAATTATCCAATTTTACAACAATTCTTACTTTGTAATCCTCTTGCAATCCACCAAATTGAAAAAATCAAAACTCCCACTGAAATAAATTTTAATTCTAATCCTTGCATTGGGAATAATGATAATCCTCCAACTGCGCCTAAAATGACTGCCAAGGGTGCAGTACATGCTGGACATCCTGGAGTAAATGCTGCAAATGCTCCTCCTAGAACTGCTGAAGAATTTGATTTTACCGAATTCATCATTTTCATTCGTTTTATTTTAAATGCCATCATGGCAAAATTTACCCCAGCTAAAGCCGAAATTGTAATAGTCAAACCTATTGAAGTAATAATGTAAAAAGGCATTATGTTCATTGTAGTACTCAAATGAGAAGGTAACATCGACATTGTTAAAAAATAATAGATTATTCCTAATCCCGTACCGCTAATTATTGCGATAGATGCATATTTTTTTGTTGTTAGGACATTTGAAATTAATTGTAATTTGCTTACCAAGTAGGTTAATTCACAATTCATCATATTTTAACTATATTTGATTAACTAAAGACTATTAGCCATAAACCTCTTGTAAAAATCATGACTGAATTCTCATTTGAAGAAAAAACAATCCTTGTTCAGTATGGTATAAAGAAATATGAAAATGAAGAAACTGTGACTGAAAAACTAAAGACTATTCTATCTGAAAAAGATATTCAAAGAAATATTGATACTCTAATTGGAACTCAACGAGTTAGAAGGATAGGTCCTGAAATTCTTCAAAATAATGAAAGCCATACTGAATTACCAGATCTTCCAGAAAATCTCAAATCTGTAATTGACAATCTTTAGTTTGAAAAATTCTTAAACTACTAAAATACAAGATTTTGATATGAACCAATTAGTTTTGTTTTCAAGTATTTTGACTGTGACTTTTCTTTTGGCATTTTCAGTAGATTCAGCTTTTGCACATCCTCATTCTGGGCAAGTAATGGTTAATGGTCATACCCATGAATCACAAACTGAAATTATTTCACTAGGTGGAATGATGGCTCTTGAAAAATCTACCATCTTCTTCCATTCTCCTGAAGAAAATTCATTACCTTGGGCTTTTGTTGAAGGAAATATTAAAAATCATGTTGAAGGTTATCCTGTGATAATTCAAATTTTTAAAGAGAATGATGCTGTTCACTTTGCTCAGACTAATGTAAGTAATGATGGCGATTATGAGTATAGATTTAGAGTTTTAAATTCTGATAATGGGGTTACTAGTAAAATCTTTGAAGGCGATTATTTAGTTAAAATCTTTAAAGTTGTATATCTGAATCAAAAAAGTCTAATTTAGAATCCTCTAATTCCTTGTGGACGAACAATTTCTGGATGCTGTTTCATCCATTCTACTTTATCGAGCATTTCTTGTTTGTCTTGAGGAAAAGTACCTTTTACGGTATATGCATTTGATCCATGATTTACTCTGAAGACAATTTCCTCTTTTGTTTCAATTTGATTAATCAGATCATACAGTTCTTCCAATGATTCATCATCTGTAATTTTAATAAATTCACCTTCATACTTGTCTATGAATTCTTGCTTAATTCCATTTTCTAAATAGAGTGTTAATGCACCAACATAATGTGGAGAACATGCACTGATTACTTCTGCAGTCCCTTTGATATGCTCCTTGGAATATGTTCTTCCACCTAATCCCAAAATTACCATACATGACATTACATATCCTGCCTCTTTTGCTTTGTTTACTGATTTGATGATTGTTTTTGCAATAGCTCCCTTTGTTACTTTTTTTAAAACAATATCAGAACCACTTTCAATTCCTAAATAAAACATGTCTAGTCCTGCTTCATTCATTTTCTTTAGCTCTTCTGAAGTTTTCTTTAAAATATTCATAGGCATTGCATAACAAGAAATTCTTTCAATATTTGCAAATTTTTCTCTAATGTATTTTACAATTTTAATTAAATATTCTGAATCTAGATTCAATGCATCGCCATCTGCAAGAAATACTCGTTTGGTATCAGGTAAATAACCTGCCATCATGTCGATCTCAGATTTTACATCTTCCCATGATCTTTCAGAATATTCTTTTGATCTATACATATCGCAAAATGAACATTCGTTAAATGAACAACCTAATGTAACTTGAAAAATCAATGATCTAGCTTCTGATGGTGGCCTATACAGTGGTGCATCATAATTTAACATCATTTTCTAGTTCATTCAAATTTGTTTGATTATGTTTTTTATACTTTCTACTTTGTTTATTCCCAGAATACCTTTTAGTAGTAAATGAGAAAGAATTTCATAAATTATGGCTAATGATCCTGATGCAAAAAGACTCCTTTGGTTTGTATTTGCAGGTTCACGCGGAGGATTAAATCGTTTGAAAATTATTTCAAAATTAAAGGAAAATCCATTTAACACTAATCAACTAGCAAAGGAATTAGGTCTTGATTACAAGGCCATTCAGCATCACATCAAAGTATTGGAGAAAAATAATATGATAAGTAAAGTTGGAGAAAAATATGGTGTAACCTATTTTGTTTCTCCTTTTCTTGAAGTCAATATGGAGACATTTGAAGAAATTGAAGGAAAATTGGACAAAAGTAAATAAAAGCTCAAGAGGTGGTTTACACTAAATGGAATCTACTTCTCTAGTATTGTCTATTGTTTCAATTGCAAATATGGGCATACTTGGAATTTTAATTGTTATATTTGGAAAAATGTATGTTAACACCAGAGCTCAGCTTCCATTAGGCATGATAGTTGTTGCAGGAATGTTATTTTTACATAATGTCATTGGCGCTTTAGCTTATTTCTCAATGGAAGAAATTTTCTCACATGAAATATTCCCATATATGTTGGGAGTAGGTATTGCAGAACTTGCAGGATTAATCATTTTCTTAAAAATTACTCTAGACTAGACTTAGTTTATTTGTAACAAATAATCTTTTAAAATATGTTACAAGAATATCTAAAATTAAACAAAAATGTTCTCATAGCATTTGCAGCATCAATTATTATTTCAGCTATAATTGCACAAGTTTTATCGGATCAAGCTGATTATCTCAACACAACATACACAACAATTGCAGATTACATAATTTATTTTTCAGTTTTTAGTAGTTTATTTTACTTTGATAATAGAAAAAAATATTGTTTAGACTCTGGTAAAACTGACACTAGAAAACTAAAACAGGATTTAAAAAAATTAGTTACATCACTTGGAATTGCTGAGGTTGTATACACTGTAGCTAGATGGGCATTACAATACTATTTTTTGACTATTGATTATGATCCATACTTGGCATCAATTGCTTCTCAAGGAATCTCTACAATTATTTACATGATGGTACTAAATCTAACTGTGAAAATAACGAGGTTGTATAAAGATGGGAATTAGTGTTTATGTTGATGGTTCTGGTGGAACAAATAGCGGTTATGGTTATTTTGTTAAAGAGACAGGAGAATCATTTTATGAAAAAAAACCTGATCTAACTAATAATCAGGCAGAGTATATGGCAATAATTTCTGCATTAAAAAAGTATGTTGAGTTTAATGAAGAAATTATCATTTACAGTGATTCTAAAAATACTGTAAATCAACTAAATCATGAATTTGCAATAAATAATGAGGAATTAAGAAATCTAGCTAGAGAAGCATGGGAAATTATTGGAAAATTTTCTAATTTATCCATTGTCTGGGTTCCTAGAAAAGAGAATCTGGCTGGAAAAATGCTGGGAAGCTAAAAACAAGAGATCAGAAATTTCCGAGAATAACTTTATTATACAAAATCTTAGATTCAACTTATCATGGCAGAATCTGTTATCTTATCACCAAAATCAATTGCAGTAATTGGTGCATCAGATAAGAGAGGAAGTGTAGGTGCCACAATTACATCAAATATTATGAATGGTTTCAAAGGAATAGTTTATCCAATTAGTCCCTCTAGGGATACAGTCTTTTACAAAAAAGCATACAAGTCTGTTTTAGATGTTCCAAAATCAATTGATCTTGCAGTTATTGTTATCAAAAATACATTGGTTACTCCAGTGCTAGAAGAATGTGGAAAGAAAAAAGTCAAAGGTGTCATCATTATTACTGCAGGTTTCAAAGAAGTTGATGAAGAAGGAGCAAAACGAGAACAAGAAGTCATAGATATTGCTAAAAAATACAAAATGGAAGTCATTGGACCTAACTGTCTTGGTGTCATGAATCTTGATCCAAAGACAATGATGAATTCTACTTTTCTTAAAGTTACACCAAAATCTGGAAAAATTGCACTTGTTTCACAAAGTGGTGCAATTTGTGCAGCATTAGTTGAAGATGCAAGTGCTCAAGGAATTGGTTTCTCAGCAGTTGTAAGTCTTGGAAACAAAGCTGTGATGAGTGAAGTTGATATTCTAAAAATTCTTGCAAATCACAAACAAACCAAAGTTATTGTCATGTATCTTGAAGACATGGGAAATGGTCAAGAATTTCTTAAAGTTTGTAAAAATATTACTAAAAAACTCAAAAAACCCGTTCTTGTACTCAAATCAGGACGTAGTCCAGAGGGTGCAAAAGCTGCAATGTCTCATACTGGAGCTCTAATGGGCTCAGATGAAATTTATGATGCATTACTCAAACAATCAGGTGCAATCAGAGTAGATACAATGGAAGAGCTCTTTGATTATGCAACAGCCTTTTCAAAACAACCCCTTCCAACAGCAGGTGGTTTAGTTATTGTATCAAATGCAGGTGGACCTGCAATCATTTCCACTGATGCTTGCTCTAAAGCAGGAATAAGAATGGCCAAAATTGATAGTATCCGTTCAAAAATTGATGAAGTAATTCCTCCTTGGGGAAGCTCTAGAAATCCTGTTGATATTGTAGGTGATGCTGATTTTAACAGATTCCATAATGTATTGGATCGTGTACTCAAACATCCAAAGGTAGGTTCTGTAATTACAATGTGTACTCCTTCTGGAACATTGGATTATGATAAATTAGCTGATGTAGTTGTTGAAATGTCAAAAAAATACAAAAAGACAATGCTTGCAAGTTTAATGGGATTAGATGAGGGTATTACAAATAGAGAAATTTTAGCAAAGGGGGATGTTCCTTATTACACATATGCTGAAGGTGCAATTAGAACTTTAGCTGCAATGATAAAGTTTGCAATTTGGGTAAATACCAAAGAAGGAAAAATTACTAAATTCAAAGTAAACAAAGCTAAAGCGAAGAAAATTTTTGACAAGGTCAAAAAAGAGAAGAGACCAAATTTGTTAGAAGAGGAAGGACAAGAAGTTCTCAAAGCATATGGATTACCATTGCCTAAAAGTGCACTTGCCAAAAATGAAGCAGAGGCAATAAAGATTGCCAAAAAAATTGGATATCCTGTTGTAATGAAAATTGCATCACCACAAATTATTCACAAGTCTGATGCAGGTGGTGTTAAAGTAAACCTAACAAATGATGCTGAAATTAAAGATGCGTTTAAAACCATTATCAAAAATGCTAAAAAATACAACAAGAAAGCTGAGATCAAAGGTGTTTTGATAGTTGAGATGGTAAAAGGCGGTAAAGAACTAATCATAGGTTCAAAATTAGAGCCTGGATTTGGTCCTGTTATCATGCTTGGAATGGGAGGAATCTATGTTGAAGTACTCAAAGATGTGACATTCAAACTTGCACCTGTAACTGATAAAGAAGCAGATGACATGATTGCATCAATTAAGACTCAAAAATTACTTCAAGGAGTTAGAGGTGAAAAACCATCTGATATTGTAAAACTTTCTGAATGTATTCAAAGATTATCTCAACTAGTTTCTGACTTTAAAGAGATCAAAGAATTAGACATGAATCCTGTTC
>JACNFR010000063.1 GCA_014384555.1 Candidatus Nitrosopumilus sp.
GTTTATGAAAGATCACGATCAAATAATCCAGTCGAATCTACTTCTTGATTCATTATTTGGAAAATTTGGTTTTTCTAAACTAACTGAAATTCAGAAAAAAGCATCACCGATAATTTTACAAAAAAAAGATTGTCTTGTAATTGCACCCACGGGTTCTGGTAAAACAGAATGCTCGGTAATTCCAATCTTTTCACTTGTAAAAAATGTCAAAAAAACTGGGAAAATCAAAACCCTATACATCACTCCACTAAGAGCATTGAATCGTGATGTTTTTAGAAGAATTACAAAATATGCTCATGAAAATCAATTGACAATTGAAATTCGTCATGGTGATACTAGTCAAAAAGATAGAAAAAAAATAACTGAAAATCCACCTGATATTCTAATTACTACTCCTGAAACTCTTGTTATTCTTTTAACACAAGTCAAAATGCTTACTGCATTAACTGATTTAGAATGGATTGTAATAGATGAAGTTCATGAATTACTATCCAGTGAAAGAGGTTCACAATTATCTCTAAGTATTGAAAGACTAGAATTAAACTCAAAATACCCTCTTACAAAAGTTGGATTATCTGCTACCGTTGGAAATTTTGAAGAAGCAGGAAAATTTGTTGTAGGCACTAAAAGAAAATGTGAAATTATTCGAGATACTTCTGTAAGAAAATATGATGTAGAAGTAAAATATGTTGATGGAACTATTTCAGATGTTGCTCAAAAAATCATTGATTATGTAATGGACTTGGAATTAGATTCTCCAATTCTTCTTTTTACAAATACACGTGGAGAAGCTGAATTTTTAGCATCAATCTTAAAAGAAAAATCATCTATTCCTATTGAATTACATCATGGTTCCCTATCAAAACAAGTAAGGGAAGAAACTGAACTAACTTTACGTGAAGGAAAACGTGGTATTGTAGTATGTACATCATCATTAGAATTAGGTTTAGATATTGGATCAATCGAATTGGTAATTCATTATGGTTCTCCTAGACAAGTATCTAAATTTGTTCAAAGAATTGGTAGAAGTAAACATAATCGTGATGCATCAGCTCAAGGATTAATTATTACAAATAATTCTGATGATGAATTTGAAACAAGAGCTATTCTTGATCGTATTCAGGAGGGTTCTATAGAAGAACAAACAATTCATGAGGGTTCTCTTGATGTTTTAGCTCATCATTTAGTTGGACTATCAATGCAAATTGGTGAAATTTCAGTGAAACAAGCTTTTGATTTAGTAATCAAAGCATATCCATTTAGAAATTTAAAAATTGAAGATCTACTTGATGTGTTAAATTTACTAGATTTAAATTATTTGATATTTTTTGATAGAACTAAAATGACTTATTGGAAGAAGGGCGGTTCATTCAAATATTATTTTGAAAATCTATCTACAATACCTGATATTTTAAAATTCAAAGTTTTTGATAGCGTTGGTAAAAAAATTATTGGATCTTTAGATCAAAGATTTGTAGGTGATTTTGGCGACTCAGGAAATATTTTTGTCTTAAAAGGTTTACAATGGAGAATTCTAAATGTAGATGAAAAATCATTCAGTGTAAATGTAGAGCCTTTCAGAGGAGGAGGAACTACTGTACCTTATTGGGAAGGAGAAAGTATTCCAATTGATTACAAAACTGCAAGAAAAGTGGGATCTTTTCGTAGCAAAGTTAAGAATGGAAATTTTACATTAACAAATAAAATAATTGAAGAATTAATTATTGATCCAATTCCAGATGAAAATAACATTGTAATTGAATCTAATCGTTCTCAAGGATCAATTGTAATTCATTCTTGTATGGGTTCAAAAATCAATTCCACATTATCTACATTACTTTCTTCAATGTTGTCTACCATGTTGGGATCAGTAGTTGACTCGCGTTCAGATGGATACAGGATAGTTTTATCTTCTACATCAAGAATTTCAGAAAAACTCTTTTTGGAAATTTTAAAAGATGATTATGATTTACAATCAGTTGTTAGTGCATCTTTAACTGGAACACACAATGTTAATTGGCGAACTTGGTGTGTTGCAAAAAAATTTGGTGTAGTTGGGCGTGGTGCAGTTTATGAAAGAAAATCTGCTCGATTTTTGTATGAACGATATTCTAAAACAGCACTTGTACATGAAGCATTACGTGAATTATTTCATGATAAATATGATCTAAAAAATACTGAAAAAATTCTAAAAAAAATTAAAGATGATAAAATTCATGTTACTTGGCTAGAAGTTGATAAATTCTCAAAATTGGCTGAACCTGTTTTAGATCATACTGCAAAATATTATGCTTCTCCAGCAAATCTTGACAAAGGAATTATCGATCTTGTAAAAGCTAGACTGGAAAAAACTAAACATCGTTTAATTTGTACTCGTTGTGGAAAATGGGAACGTGTAATGCAAACCTTTGAAGTAAAAAATTCAGTGATTTGTCCTTATTGTAAGGCAAGACAAATCACTGCTACATATTATTCAGATTATGACTTGCCTAAAATAATTAGGAAAAAATACAATGGAAAAAAACTATCTGCAGAAGAAAAACACAAGTTTGTTCGTGCCTGGAAAGTTGCCTCATTGATTGAAAATTTTGGAAAAATTGCAATTACTGTGATTTCAGGATATGGTGTTGGTGCTGATACTGCTGCAAGAATATTGAGAAATATGGTTGATGAAGAAAATCTCTTCAAGCAAATTTATGAAGCAGAAAGGCAATATGTTGTTACAAGAGGTTTCTGGGATTCCTAGTTCTTCTTTGTAATTTTAGAGAATGGTGTAACAAATAATTCTATTCTTCCTTCTAATCCTGCTTTTGCATTAAGCCCTGTGATGGAAATAATTTCCCCTAACTCACATTTATCGATAATTCTTGCTTGATTTCTCCAACCCTTTACCCAAATTGGTCCTGTATCATCTTCAACAAACATTTCTGAAAGTGTAATTGACTCTCCTGATTTTGTTTGAACTTCTTTTCTTTCAGGAACTTTCAAAACTATTGCTTCTATACAATAACTTGCATCTACTTTGATATCACTAATTTTTGTTCTAAGTTGAGACAATGAAGGAATTGATTCATCATTATCTAACTTTCTTACAAAAGAATTTTCATCTAATGTGATTGAATTCCCATAAACTTTTGATGGCATACATTCAATGACATCTCCTTCCACACAGATACTAGTTGAATTTGAAAAATCACTGATATTAAATAAATTCTTTTTACTATCAACTGCTAATATCATACTTTTACCATTTTCTGTTGGTGTTATAGAAAGAACTCTTGTAATTATTGGCTCTGCTTCTTTACCACCTTCAATTTCAATTATTGTAGAATCATTTCCATGAATTTCTAATCCTTGATTTCCAGATTTTACTCTGACGCCAAGTAATCTTACTTTGGCTGATTGTGAAATCATATTTGGTATAGCGGATTCATCTTTACCCCATAGAACTACTCTCATTCCACTTCCATCTTTTCCTTTTAGTCTCATTCTTAGTGCTTTTCCAGGCATGCCGCGTGAATTTGTAAATTCCATTCCGCTAATTACCCCATCAATTGTTCCAGAAATTACTAGATCTTTTTGACCCTCTTTAGATTCACTAACATCTTTTGTAATGGTATCAATAGTTGGAATTTCACTTTTGGTATCTGTAGTTTCTATATTTGAACCAGAACCAATGTTGATTGTAGGTGAGCCATCTAGATCAGACTTTACATAAGCTTTGATTATTTTTATTAAATCTCCTGGTTTTAGATTTTCAATCCCTGGAAGATTGGCTTTTTCATCCCATAGTTTTACACTAGCTGTAGAATTTGTATCATATACGGTCATTGTTCGAAGATAAAATGGAGATCCGTCTTTTCTAGAAAATTGTTTAGCAGGTGATAAATTTAAAACTCTTGTTTCTAATGAAATTTCTTTTGCTCCTGCATAAAGGTCCTTTAAACTGATTTCAGATTTTTGTGGTTCTGATAATGTAATTCCATAATCAGATGCAATTAAGAATAATGCACCTTGATCAGTCAAATATCCGGCACCAATTTTTTCCTTTTTTTGTTTTATTTGTTCTTCAAGATCATTTTTAGTTAATTCTGGCTTTTGTGTAAGTAATTTATCAATAAGATTTTCAAATTCAGACAATTCATTTTTTGATAAACTTGTTCTATTAATAAAAATTTCATTCTCTTGATAATTTTATTTTTTTATAAAATGATCGCTTTATCAGAATTTTTTTATTTTTTTATAAAATGATAATATCATTTTGCTCAATTCCTACACGTTTTTATCTTGATTAATTCATTTATTACAAAAATACCTTCGTTTATCTCACTAACTAAATTAATAGGAAGATCGCAGTTTTGTTATGTCTTGCATTGAGGTTAACCATCTTTCAAAATTATATGGTTCGATTCATGCAGTAGATGATCTTGTACTATCTGTAAAATCCGGTCAAGTTTTTGGATTTTTGGGTCCAAATGGAGCAGGAAAATCAACTACCATTAAACTACTTACTACTCTTATCCCGCCTTCAAGTGGAACATTATCTATTTTGGGCATTGATGCAGTCTCAAATCCTCTTCAAATTCGTCATAAGATTGGAGTAGTTTTACAGCAACCCAGCTATGAGCCTACATTATCTGTTGAAAAATCTCTTGAGAAATATGGGATGATGTGGAATGTTCCAAAAACTGAACGTAAAAAAAGAATGGAACAATTATTGATAGATTTTGATTTAGTTGAAATTCGTAAAAAAAGAAATGAAGATCTATCAATTGGTCAAAGAAGAAGAGTACAGGTTGCACGAGAATTTATGCATGACATGGAATTACTATTTTTAGATGAACCAACAGTAGGGTTAGATCCTAGTGCTAGAAGAAAACTATTGGATTATTTAAAAAATAAAGTTAAAACTGGTTTAACCATTTTCTATACTACACATATTTTATCTGAAGCAGAATACCTTTGTGATCAAATAGCCATTATTGATAAAGGCAAAATTATTACTGTTGATTCTCCTGATGCTTTAAAAAATAGATTTGGAAAAGAAAAAACTATTAAAATTCATTTGTTAAAAAAACAATCAGAAGTTCCTTCTATTTTATCTGGAATTCAAGATTGTGAAATTAATTTTGAAACTGGTACTAATATTATAATTCATTCAGAACAATCTGAATTAGTTTTGTTACAAGTTTTAAAAATTCTAAATGATAATAAAATTGAAATAGAAGATCTATCTGCTGTACCCACAAATCTTGAAGAAATATTTTTAAACATGGTAAGAGAAAATGCATCCAATAATTAGATTAGTTAATAGAAATCTTACGATTTCTCTTAATCCCGGATTTTTAATCTGGCAAGTGATTTTTCCTTTAATCTATATTTTCGTAGCAGGATTTGCATACGCACCTTTAATCAATGCGGTTCCATTTGGAGGTAAAGATCTTGATTATCCTGCATTTTTAGCATCAGGAATGATTGGTTTCAATATCATGAATAGTACTCTAATTTCTGGCATCGTTATTTGGAATGATAGAAAACATGGAATGTTTGAACAAATTATGTCCGGCCCATTCACTAGAAGTCATTACATTCTTAGCAATATTTGCACAATAGGAATTATTGGATTAGTTAGTGCCGGATTGATAGCTGTAGTTGGTTATCCTGTATTTTTTGAATCTGTAGAATTTTCTTTAGTGACAATTCCAATAATTATTTTCGGAGCTATTATCGGATCAGTATTATTTGGTTCCCTAGCATCAATAATTTCTACTAGACTACGCTCAAGTGAAGGATTTAATGTAATTATTAATACTGTTTTTCTATTTTTTGCTTTTGTTAGTACCGCATTTTATCCAGCCGGAGGCGCACCTGAACCATTACGAACAGCATTTTATCTAAATCCACTAACATATCTTGTTGATGTAATTAGGGCAGGAATTTTCGGAACTATTACTGAATTCGTAATAATTGAAATGATAATACTTGTTGCTATTGCATCCGTGTTATTTGTAATTGCTTCCAGACTTTTAACAAAATTAGATTTTTAGAATCAAAATTATTTTTTAAATTTTTCATACATTTCATTGATTTTTTTAATCATGTCTAGATCCTCATAATCTATTAAATTTAGATTGGGAATTACACAATGCCCTCCAATAATTCCTGGATACATTTTGGGTCTATTTCCTAAATTTTCATGAATTTCGTCAGCAAATTTCCACATTTCATTAAAATCAATGCCCTCTTTTTCACAAATCATTTTTGTTATTTGTGCATAATTGATTAACCATCCATAATAGGTAGTATCAACTAGTATCTTTGCTAACTCTGCAGTTTTTGTGGTTGACATCCAATCAATTTTTTCAAATCTATTTTCTAATTCAATTTTTATTTTAGGCTCTATGTTTTTTTCATCTGAAGAAATAAATTTTGTATATTTTTTAATATCATCTAAAAATCTTCTATGTACTCCACGTACTGGTGAATATAAAACTGGAATTTGAGATTTATTTTGAATTGTTTTTGTGGTTCCAGGTTTTACTGTAGAATGTATTAAAACAACTTTTAGTCCCTTAATCTTATTGATCCAATTTACTGTAACATCTACAAATTCTGGTAATTCTCCTGGTAAGCAAACATGAAGATATTCGGGATTTTTTATTGGTTTACTCTCAGAATAATTTTTGCATTTTGAAGTATCAGCATCAATTCCTGCACTATCAAAATTCCTTTCTTCAAGAAGGCGAAATAATGTGTCTCCAACTTCCCCCATTCCTAAAATAATATCCGTCATTATGCCTAATTTCAGGAAAACTATCGTGATATATTCATGTTACAAAATTAAATTTTATTAAAAAAGTAGCCCGGCCCAGACTCGAACTGGGGTCAAAGGCTTCAAAGGCCTCTATGCTTGACCGCTACACTACCGGGCTGCTAAATCGAGCACTCTCATTCCCTTAATGAACTTTTTATTTGAATTTGGCTAATATGACAAAAATTCTCTATTCTTTAATCATCTCAATTAATTTTTGAATGGGATCTTCCATCTGTTTTCTAACTGTTTCAGCTCTTTTTTGACTATTGTTGTTTGATTCAAAAATTTTCTTTATATATTTTGAAATTTTATTTGGATTTGTTTCTCTTTTCACCAAATATTTTTTCACCAAGAAATTTTCAATAATGTTTGGAATAGCATTATATGAAATTGTAGGAACTCCCATCAATGCAGATTCTGCAGTCATTGTTCCACCTGATCCAATAAAAATATCTGTATTCTTTAACAAATGTTTTCCGTCATATGACATTTTTACAATTTTTACTTTTTTACTCATTATTTTTTGTAAATTTTCAATTTGTTTAGCATATCTTCCTAAAATCACAATATTTTCATTTTTAAATTCAGTTGCAATTTTTTTTATTATTGGAACTATTTTACTAGATTTTAATGTGTAAGATGCTTCCTCTTCTTCTATTCTTATCAAAATATTCTTTTTATTGTTGTTTTTAAATGGTAATTTTGCATTTTGATTTATTTTTCTCTGTATTGTGACAACTGCATCAATAGCTTTGTATTGAATAATATTTTTTTCATTAATTCCATATTTTGAAAATTCCTTTTTTGAAATTGCATATGGAATTAACAATTTTTGAATCAATGGCAATGTTAATCGCATCACTGCATCAGCGTGTGGGGAATCACAAAATGCTATATGTTTTATTCCTAATCCGAAAGATATTCTTGCTGCTTCTGGAGAACAAAAACTAATAACAATATCAGGTGAAAATGTCTTAATTTTTCTAGACAGTTTTTCCATTCTGTCAATACTGGCTTTGAGTTTACTTTCCTTATTCCCTCCACCATGTTTTCCAACAAAAACAAGGTCAAAATCACGTATTTTTGCTAGTTTTGAAACTTCATCATAATCTCTTGAAGTACACAAAAGATCGTGTTTTTTCCCTAATTTTTCAATTATTGGTTCAGAAAACAACAATTGTTTTGGTGTTAGAATATCTATCCAAATTTTCAAGTTATTTCTTTAATTATGATAAGTTCAATAAGTTTTTCTTAGTCTAATACTAGCTGTAATTATGGGAGGAGCAAAAGTTGTTGTTTATGGTCTTAGTACAGAAGGGTATGCAATTGCATCTCAAATGGCAATCAAAGGCGCAGATGTTTACATTATAGATGAATCAACCCCATCAGCAATTTCATTAAAAGCTGAAATTGCTAAAACATATCCAAACGTCTCTTCTCTAAAAGAAGATGAACCATTGTTAGCAATGGAACCGATAGATGTAGCAATTTCTAAAGCGCAATATCTATTCTTTACTCCAAGAATTAGAAAAACTGGACAAGATATCAAAACTGAAATTCATTCAAAATTTAAAGATGCAGTTTCTTCGATGAAAAAGAACAGCTCAGTCATCTTCACTCTTCCAACCGGGTTTGGAGGTAACAATGAAAATATTTCCTTACTTGAACATGTAACTGGTCTTGAAACTGGAAAACATATTTCATATTTTTACTATCCATTAGAAGATCTTAAAGAACAACCAAAAATCATAGGTTCATTTAATGGAAAAGAAGATCCTATTTTATCTGAACTTCTCACAGTAGGTAAAAAAGAGAAAAAATTTGTAGCAATTTCATCATCTGAACATTTTCATGCAATTGATGTTTTATCCAGATTTTCAAGTTTGTGCAGTGTTTTAGAAGTTTGTAAATATGCTCAAGATGAAGTAACCAAAAATGATCTTTCTTCTGATGATTTTCAAGAAATATTCCTAGATAATATGGTAAGTGGGTTATTTGATTTAAAATCTCTAGGCTCCTCATTTGAAGGGGCAAATTCTTTGATGTATTTGATTAATGGAAGTGTTAAAGGAATTGATGGATACATAAAACGATTAATTGATGAAATTCGTTTAACATTAAAGAAAAATGATCTTAAAGCAAGTAGAACTAAAATTGCATTATCTTGGACTCTTGATCAACATGCAATGCGTGGAGATAAAATTGAGATGCTACAAAATTTGACATCAAGATTACGTGATTATATTGGTGATGTAGAAGCTTATGAAGATCCAAATTTTGATCTATTTCATAGTGATAAAACTACTATTGTTGTAGCATGTTCCAAATCTGATTTTGACAATATAGAAAAAACAAAACAAGATTCTGATTTAATTATTGTTAAAGCTAATCCTTTATGTGAAACAATCAATAATAGTATAAATTAGCTAAATTACTATTTTTATTGAATTGTCTAGTGAATCTAATTCTGATGAAATTCCAGTTAATATAATATCTGAAAATGAAACAGAAAATAATTCTTCTGAAATTGATTCAGAATCTAATGTTGAAGAAATATCTAACTTACTATCTTTAGAAAAACAAAAATCATCTGAATATGAAGAAAAATTAAAACTTGTATTGGCAGACTTTCAAAATCTTAGTAGAAAAACTCAAACTGATATTGAAAATGGAGTTAACTCAAAAATTAATGAATTTGCATTGGATTTTTTAAAAATTTATGATGATTTTGTAAGAGCAAAAGAAGTTTTTTCTGAAAGTAAAATTAATTCTGAAGGGCTTGATTCTATTTTAAAAAATATGGATTCTTTATTGAAAAAATATCACATTGAACCAATAGATGCATTAGGAGAAATTTTTAATCCAAATTTCCATGAGGCTATATCAATAATTAACGATGCCGATTTGGATGATAATACAATTACAAAAGAGATCAGGAAAGGATATATTTCTCATGAGAGAGTTATAAGACCGACACTAGTAGAAATTTCAAAAAAAGGATGATGATAAAAAATGGCTAAAATTATTGGGATTGATTTAGGAACGAGTAACTCTGCAGCAGCAGTTGTAATGGGTGGAAAACCTACCATTATTCCAGCTGCTGAAGGTGCTACTGTAGGCGGTAAAGCATTCCCATCAGTTGTAGCATTTTCTAAAGATGGAGATCTTTTGGTTGGTGAACCTGCACGTAGACAAGCAGTGACTAATCCAGATAGTACAATTGTTGCTGCTAAACGAAAAATGGGTTCAGATTATACTTTTAAAATTCTAGATAAAGAATACAAACCTCAGCAAATTTCAGCATTCATTCTTCAAAAAATTAAAAAAGATGCTGAAGCATTTGTTGGAGAACCAGTTAGCAAAGCAGTAATTACTGTTCCTGCATATTTTGATGATAATCAACGCCAAGCAACTAAAGATGCTGGAACAATTGCAGGACTTGATGTTGTTAGAATAATTAATGAACCAACTGCAGCATCTTTGGCATTTGGATTAGATAAAGCAAAAGAAGATATGAAAATTCTTGTTTTTGATTTTGGTGGTGGTACATTAGATGTAACTATCATGGAAATGGGCGGAGGTGTCTTTGAAGTTCTAAGTACTTCAGGTGATACTCAGCTTGGTGGTACAGATATGGATAAAGTGCTAATTGATTATGTTGTAGATGAATTTAAGAAAAAAGAAGGTGTAGATCTTTCTCCAGATTCAACTGCAATGACTAGAATCAGAGAAGCAGCTGAAAAAGCAAAAATTGAATTATCTACTGTAATGGAAACTGATATCAATTTACCATTTATCTCTCATGATCCTTCATCTGGTGCTAAAAATTTAGAATTAAGAATTACCAGAGCTAAACTAGATGAATTAATTGGTTCTATTGTAGAACGATGCAAACCTTCAGTACTCAAAGCATTAGAAGATGCTAAACTTACTAATTCTGATATTAATAAAATTGTCATGGTTGGTGGACCAACAAGAATTCCACTAGTCAAAAAATTTGTTAGTGAATTAGTTGGTCAAGAATCTGAATCTGGTGTAGATCCTATGGAGGCAGTAGCAATGGGAGCAGCAATTCAGGCAGGAATAATTGCTGGAGATGTTAGTAGTGATATTGTTTTACTGGATGTAACCCCCCTCACATTAGGAATTGAAACTTTGGGTGGTGTAAGAGAACCATTAATTGAAAGAAATACTACTATACCTACTTCAAAAAGTAAAGTTTTCACAACTGCTGCTGATAATCAAACAGCAGTTACTATTCATGTTGTTCAAGGTGAGAGACCAATGGCAACTGATAATGTATCTTTGGGAAGTTTTAATCTCACTGATTTACCACCAGCTCCAAGAGGTATTCCTCAAATTGAAGTTAAATTTGATATTGATGCAAATGGAATAATTAATGTAACAGCAAAAGATCTTGGAACTCAAAAAGAGGCAAAAATTACAATTGAATCTAATTCAAAACTATCTAAAGAAGAAATTGAAAAATTAAAAGAGGATGCAGAAAAATTCTCTGATGAAGATAAAAAGAAGAAAGAAAAAATTGATTTAAAGAATGAAGCAGAAAGTTACATTTACACTACAGAAAAATTGGTCAATCATGATCTTAAAGATAAAATTTCACAAGAACAAGGTATCAAAATTACTGATGCCGTAAAGGAAGTTAAGGAAGTTCTAGATAAAGAATCAGAAGAATTGAAACCTAAACTTGAAGCATTACAAGCATTGGTTAATGAAGTTACAACAGAACTTTACAAAAATACATCACCGCCACCAGGTGCAGATGGACAACAAGGTGCAGATGGACAACAAGGTGCAGATGGACAACAAGGTGCAGAAGAAACTTCTGAATCCTCTAAAACCGATGAAACAAAAACTAACTGAGATTCCAATTCAATCATTTATACTATAATTATGATTAAGGTATGATTCATGAGCGCAAAACGAGATTATTATGAGGTTTTAGGTGTCACAAAAACATCTTCACCAGATGAAATTAAACAACAATATCGAAAATTAGCATTAAAATTTCACCCTGATCGTAACCAATCTTCAGAGGCTGGAGAACATTTCAAAGAAATTTCTGAAGCATATGCAGTAATTTCAGATCCTGAAAAAAAGCAAATCTATGATCAACATGGACATGCAGGCGTTGATGGTAGGTATTCTACTGAAGATATTTTTCAAGGAGCACAAGGTGGAGGGTTTGATTCTATTTTTGATTCTATTTTTGGTCGTGGCGGAGGTGGAGGATTTGGATTCAATCAACAAAGAGGTTCTGATATTCTATATCAGACCACTGTGACTTTGGAAGATGTTCTTCATGGTAAAAAAGTAGAAATAAATTTACAAAAACTGATTCGATGTGACATTTGTGATGGTTCTGGTGCTAAACCTGGTACTAACAAAAAAACCTGTGGAACATGCAATGGTCAAGGACAAGTTAGACAAACTCGTAATATGGGATTTGCCTCATTTGTAACTGCTGCACCATGTTCTGCATGTAGAGGTCAAGGTTCCATAATTGAAACTCCTTGTAAAGAATGTAAAGGACAAGGAAAGAAAAAAGGTTCTAAAACTGTTACATTTGATATTCCTCCTGGAATTGATTCTGGTGATTATACAGTTCCGAATGAAGGAAATGAGATTCCTGATGGTGTAAATGGTGATTTGATCGTTAGAGTCAGAGTACAACCACATTCAAAGTTTAATCGTGATGGAAAAGATATTTTTTATGATCATGATGTTTCTATGATTGATGCTGCATTAGGATGTGAAATTATTGTTCCAACTTTGGAGGGAACAGAAAAAATTAAGGTTGAAGCGGGTAGTCAACCAAACACAATTATCAAATTAAAAGGGAAAGGGGTGACTCATATCAATTATAGAGGAAAAGGAGATCAATTTGTAAGAATTGTAGTGAACGTTCCTAAAAAACTCAGCAAACATCAAAAAAATCTTTTAGATGAATTTAGAAAAGCAAGTGACTAAAATGAAAATTGCATTAGATGTTGATGGCGTACTTGCAGATGTAATAATATCGTGGCTAAATTATAGTAATTCTGTCAGACCAAAAATAGCCAAACATCAAATTACTAATTGGGAATTTTGGAAAGATTTTCACATAGATCCTTTTGATTTTTATGCTGAACTTAGCTCTTGTTGGAAAAATTGGATGTCTATACCTACTACAGAAACAAATCTGTCCTCAATAACAAAATCTCTTTCTAACATTGGTCAAGTTGATATTGTTACTGCTAGAGAGCGTTCTACTGATTCTTTTGTAAAATCCTGGTTAGATCACCATGACATATCTTATGATAATTATGTCTCAGTAATTGATGGTCCAATGAAAGCAGATTTAGATTATGATGTATTTATTGATGATTCTCCTCTTAATACAGAAAAATTTCTTAAAAACAATAAAAAAGTAATTTTGTATTCACAACCTTGGAATCACCATGTTTCTGAAAATCAAATCCATAGAGTTTCAAATCTTTCTGAAGCTGTTGAACGAATCAAATCTGTTTAATTTTTTTCAAATTTCCTAATGTTGATTAGATGACCACTTCTGATATGTGTAGAATGTGATGTATTTACTAATTCACCAATTTTATCCTCATCAAAGAATTTGGTATTGTATCGTCCTAGTACTTTTTTACAATTTGAACAATATATTTCTCTAAATTCCATTTTATCTCTTGATTAATTTTGTATAGTTGTTTCCAAGTATAATAAAGAAACTTATTCTAGATTTCAAATTTTTCCAATGCGGGAGTCACCCAGCCTGGTCAACGGTGTAAGGTTCAGATCCTTATCTTCTAGGAGTTCGTGGGTTCAAATCCCACTTCCCGCATTTTCTAACCAATTTTTTCCAATTTACTTTTGATATTTTTTAAAAGTAGTCTGTTAATTATTTCACCAGAAGCTTTTCCTCTTAATTCCTTCATGACAATTCCCATCAAAGGCCCAACTGATCTTTCTTTTTGATTCTTAATGATTCCTTCATTTTTATTTACTATTTCTACAATAATTTTTTCTATTCCTTCTTCATTGATTGATTCAATTGATGCATTTTTCATTGCCTCTTCTGTGCTATTTGATTTTCCTGACATTATACTTTCAAATATAATTTCAATTGACTCTTTGGCAATTTTACCATTTTCTAACAAACTAAACAATTTGAAAATTTCATCATTTTTCAATAAATCTGAATTTAATCCGCTTCTTTCTAAATTTGTAATTGTTGAACAGAGAATTGATGCAACAAATGTGGGATTAGTTTTAATTTTTTCAATAATTTTTTCAAATAATCCAATATAACGTGAATCAAAAATTTGTTCAGCTAATTGTGGATTAATTTTGTATTTTGTTTCTAATTCTTTAATAGAATCATCCCAAGATTTTGGGATATTATTTTGAGCCTCTGATAATTCTTCGTTTGTAATAATTATTGGGGGGATGTCTGTCTCTGGATACATTCTTGCAGCTCCTGGTCTTGGTCTTAGAAATTTTGTTTCACCTGATTGAGTAGCTAATCTTGTATCTATTGGTATTCCATGATTTTTGATATGTTCAATTCTTAAAATAATTTGATCAATTATGGTAAGAATTTTTTCTTCAGGAGATGCTAAAATCAAAAAAGCATCATTTTTGCTGATTTCAGAAAATTTTTCTAATTTTTCTAAATCTCTTTCTTCTACTCCGTAGTTGGGTAATTCATCTGAATGAAAAACTCCTCCAATTCCAAAAAATCTGACCAACTCTGCTACTTCTTTACCTAATCTTATTCCTTCATAAGGAGAGTATCCAAAAATTCCAGCCATATTTCTAAATGTAATTGCCATAATTTTCTGATTTTTCTTCAAAGCAGATTGAATAATTTTTGATTTACATTCTGAAAATAATTCTGTAATGTCTTTACTGTCTTTTTTGTCATAAATCCAATTATTTTCTTGAATTTTTTTTGAGATTTTTAACAAACCGTGCTGTCTTTTAGCCTCATATTCAACTACTTTTTCTAATTGATCTAATTGCTGTACTCCTTTTACTTCTATTACAACCCCACCTCCATCTTTAATTGAAACATTGACATCTTGTCGAATTGATCCTAATCCTCTTTTTACTTTCTTTGTACTTCTCAAAATTCTTCCTAAAGATAATGCAATTTTTTTAATATCTTTTAATTCAACTTCAAAAGGCTCTGTTGCGATTTCAACTAGAGGAACTCCTAAACGTTCTAAACCAAATTTTCTTACAGAACCCTCATCTCCCAAATTTTTGGCAGCATCTTCTTCTAAACAAATTGACTGAACTCCTATCTTTATTTCTCCTGCATCAAAAAATCCTCCCTGGGAAATTAGCATAGTACGTTGAAATCCGGTTGTATTGGAACCATCAATTACTGTCTTTCTCATGGGATAAATTTCACTAAAAATATTTGATTTTAAAGCTGAAGAAATAATCAATGAGATTTTTCTTGCATCTTTATCTAATTCATGTGGTGGTTCTTCATCTTGTTCAACTAAACAGCTACTTTCATTATTTGCATAATACATTATTGTTTTTGATTTTGTACTTTCAAATAATGCCGCAGGATCAAATTCACCTAATTCACTTTTAGATGCACGTAATTTTCTTTGAAATTTAATTGAATACTCATCAGTTTCTATTGGATTACAATTGCAAAATAATTTCTTATTTGTTGCTAGCTGCTGATGAATTTCTAATCCAACTTTGACGCCTATATTTTTTATTGAAAATTCTTCCATGTTGATGCCTGATTATATTGAAAATTCTGATGCAATTCTATTTAGCATAATTTCTTTAATTTCTTCATAATTTTGAGTGTTTCCTGTAGTCCACATTGCCTTTACCAATGCAATTTCAGGAATCATATTTTCTAGAGGAATTATTCCTAAATTTAGAAGATCTCTGCCACTCTCATAAACTGTCATTCTTACTCTTCCATCTATACACTGTGAAGTCATTCCCATAAAGATCCCTTTTTCATTTGCCATTTTCACTATTGGGTACATATTTTCTCCAATATGGCCTAATCCCGTACCTTCAAAAATTATTGCTTTGTATCCTGCATCTATAATATTTTTTAACATGATTGGATCATATCCTGGATGATATTTTACTAGAGCAACTTTTTCATTTATCTTTATTTTAGGACTATATTCATTTATTGTAAAAAAATCATCTTTCATATTTTTATGAATTTCACTATTTACAATTAAAAATGCAGGATTATTTCCTACTGTTTGAAATGCTCCTCTTTTACTTGTATGATTTTTTCTTACCCTTGTACCTATATGACATGCAATTGTTTCATCATTTTCGTCTTGATGCATTGCTATGTAGATTCCGTTTGTTTTACATTCTGTAAGGAATTTTACAGCTCCGATAAGATTCAGTGCAGCATCTGATGATGCACGATCTGATGATCTTTGTGAACCAACTAATGCTATTGGAATTGGAAATCCTGCTAATGAAAAAGAAAGATAGGATGATGTGTAATGCATAGTATCTGTACCATGTGCGATTATTATTCCAGTATAATCTGAATTCAAATATTCGTTTACTGTTTCAGCAATTTTTAACCAATGTTTAGGCATGATATTTTCAGAATATTCTGAAAACAATACCTTGGTGTCAATATTTGCAATTTTAGCAAGCTCAGGAACCGATGAATTCAATTCTTCAGCAGTTAATACTGGAGTAACTGCACCTGTTCTGTAATCAATTTTACTCGCAATTGTACCTCCAGTTGATAATAATAGAATATTTGGCAATTTTTCATTTTTTTCAATCTTTTCATTTTTTTCAACAATTTTTTCTATGAGTGGATTTTTCTCTATTTTTTCAATCTTGGCAATTTCTAAACCAATATTGTATCCACTTTTTAATTTTAAAACAATATGTTTGTCATCACTGTGTTCATATCTTGGCATAATGATGCCTGAATAGGTAATATCAGCTAAAATTTTTACAGAATCTCCAACTGAAATTTGGTTTGACTTGAGAAATTCTAATGATTTTCCATCATATCCTGTATATTCTGACATTTATGAGGATTAGATTTGTTATTTTATTAAAACTACCTGTAATAGGAAGCTACCAATTTTTCGCCTATCTTGAGGTCTTTTTGTTCTCTCACTTTCTTTACTGCTTCTTCAAAGTGTTTCATAGTAACTTTGGCATCAACATCTTTCTTTTCAATATCTTTTACATCTGGATGTGAATCTAAGAATTCATGAATGACTAGGGATACTGCAGTATTTGCAATAGATGCTGTATCTGCACCACTAAGTCCATCAGTTAGTTCTGATAGTTTTTCGAAATTGATGTGATTAGGATCATTCTCATCGCTGATGGTTGGAATCTTTTCAGCATTAATTTTCAATATGCTCTTTCTACTTTCTTTATCTGGAAGTGGAATTTGAATAATTTTATCAAATCTTCCTGGTCTTAACAATGCAGGATCAATCATATCTGCTCTGTTTGTTGCTGCTAATACTATAACGCCATGCATGTTTTCCATTCCGTCTAATTCGGTTAGTAATTGACTTACTACCCTTTCAGTAACTGCGGTTTCTCCACCAGCGCCTCTAATTGGAGCAATAGAATCAATTTCATCAAAGAATACAACACATGGTGCAGACTGACGTGCACGTTTGAAAATTTCTCTAATCCCTCGTTCTGATTCTCCTACCCATTTTGATAATAGTTCAGGACCTCTAACTGAAACAAAGTTTGCTTCACTTTGAGTAGCTACTGCTTTTGCAAGTAGAGTCTTACCAGTACCACTTGGACCATGAAGTAGTATCCCTCTTGGCATACTATGTCCTAGTTTATCATAAAGACCAGGATATTTCATTGGCCATTCTACAGCTTCTTGTAATTCTCGTTTAACATCCTCTAATCCACCAACATCATCCCATTTTACATCTGGATTTTCAATGAAAACTTCTCGCATTCCTGATGGTGTTACTTCAATCAATGCTTTCTGGAAATCCTCATGATTTACAATTAGTTTATCCAAAGTCTCTGGTGGAAGTTTTTCTTCCTCTAAATTCAAAACTGGTAATAATCTTCTCAAACATTTCATTGCGGCTTCTTTACACAGGTATTCTAAATCTGCACCAACGTATCCATGACTAACTGCTGATATCTTTTTCATGTCGACATCATCTGATAATGGCATATTTCTACTATGAATTGCAAGAATGTCGCTTCTTCCTTTCTTATCTGGAACTTTAATTTCAATTTCTCTGTCAAATCTTCCCGGTCTTCTAAGTGCAGGATCTATTGCATTTGGTCTATTTGTTGCAGAGATGACAATTACTTTACCTCTTGCTTCTAACCCGTCCATTAATGACAACATTTGAGAAACAACTCTTCTTTCAACTTCACCAGTAACTTCTTCTCTTTTTGGAGCAATAGAATCAATTTCATCAACAAAGATAATTGATGGAGCTTTTTCTCTTGCTTCTTTGAAAATTTCTCTTAGTCTTGCTTCACTTTCACCATAAAACTTGCTCATAATTTCTGGACCTGAGATGCTGATAAAATGTGCATTACTTTCATTTGCAACTGCTTTTGCAAGTAGTGTCTTACCTGTGCCAGGTGGACCGTACAACAATACACCTTTTGGAGCTTCAATTCCTAATTTTTCAAAAATTTCTGGATGTCTTAATGGAAGCTCAATCATCTCTCTAACTTTTTTAATCTCATTTGATATTCCACCAATGTCTTCATAGGTTACTTGTGGAACTCCACGTAATGTTTCTCCTTTTTCTGCAATATGGAACACAGTTTTTTGAGTTACCAATACAGCATCAGCTGCTGGATTTACTCCAATAACTTGAAAAGTTAAACGTCCACCAAAGTATGGAACCATCACATTATCACCTTTGATCAAAGGTACACTCTCTAAAGCATCTGCAAGATATCTTTCATCAATTGGTGGAATTGCCTCTAGTGGAGCAACTACTACTTTTTCTGCAGCTACTGCTTTTATTTTTCTAACAGAAATTGTATCACCAATTGCTATTCCTGAATTATTTCGTCCAAGTCCATCAATTCTGATAATTCCTTTACCTTCATCAGAAGGATAAAGTGGAAGACATTTTGCTACTGTTCTTCTTTTACCTTTAATTTCAATAACATCGCCTGTAGATGCATTTAATGTATCCATAGAATCATAATCGATTCTTGCTACTCCCCTTCCAACATCTCTTGTATATGCTTCAAGAACTTTGAGAGAAAGGGCGTTTTGACTCATACACAATGGCCTCAATTCTAATTTTTATACCTTTGTGGTAATTTCCATTACTTACAGTGTGAATACCAAAAGCTTAAAATTCTCTTTAGGTCGGTAACGATCAACTTGGGTAAAAGACCATTAGTTCGAAGACGAGGCCGTGGAGGCAATCAGTTTAGATCAACTTCTACTGGAAAAGTAGGCGCAAAAGCTAATTATCCACGATTTCCATTAGCAGAGCAACATACAGGTGAAATTATCGATCTTGTACATGAGCGTGGTAGAGAAGCTCCTTTATCCAAAATTAGATTTGAAGATGGTTCTGTTTCATTTGTACCTGCAGTCCTTGGAACTACAGTAGGTGCTACTTTACAATTTGGATTAAAATCAACAATTGAAAAGGGAAATGTAATTAGTGTTCAAAATATTCCTGATGGTACAATCGTATGTAATATTGAAAAACACTTTGGAGATGGTGGTGCCATTGTAAAAGCAGCTGGTACTGATGCAACTATCTTTTCTCATGGTGATGATGGTGTAACTGTTAAACTACCATCTGGAAAATTTGCTACTCTTAATCCTAAAAATAGAGCCATGATTGGAACCCTTGCTGGCGGCGGTGCTAGTGAAAGACACTTTATGAGTGCAGGTAACAAGTGGCGTAGTTTTAAAGCTAAAGGAAAGAAATATCCAATTGT
>JACNFR010000006.1 GCA_014384555.1 Candidatus Nitrosopumilus sp.
AATCTGTTCCATATAGGAGATATCTGGGCTCTCCTGCATAGTTGATTAGTTCAGCCCCCTATTTAGCAGAACTTGGATATAAAATTGAACTAAAGGAATCTTATTCATACTATCATGGAGCAATTCATGCCGTGATTAAAAAACAAAATTCAAGTGGATTCCAAGGCATTGCAGAAATTAGACGAGATGGGACTGCAGAAGGCATGAATTGATTAGAATTTGGATGTGTAAAACAAGTTCAATATGATGTATGTTTTGAATAAATTGTTACTGGATTTGGCATGTTTGATGAATAACACTCTAAAAATGTGATTTCTTAGATATCGAAATGTCAATATTGTTTGATTCTGTTTTTGATTAACAAAAATTTCAATCCAATTCTATGAGTATGATTAGAAATTGTAAGCATTGTGGAAATGAATTCCATGATTTGTACAGAGTTTGCTGTTCAGCAAAATGTGCTAAAGAAATTTCCTAAGTTGGGTTCAAAGACATGGAAAAACAAAACAATTCTTTGAACAAGTATTGGGGAGACCAACAATTCATAGGCATATCTGTTTTTGATAGTAAGGGAAATAACTGTGGAAAAATTCAATCACTGTGTATAGATCCTTTAGATTTTATTATATCTGGGATTATGGTAAAAATGAGATTTTCTAAAGAATATTTTATTTCAAAATCATATTTTGATTCAATTAATGAAACTTCACTTGCATTGAATTCAATCCCAATTAAACCTGGGGATAAACTTACTGATGTTGATGGAAAAAATATGGGCAAAGTAATCATGATAAACTTCAATTATGAAACAAACAAACTTGAATCGTTAGAAATTAAATCTGGTTTTAAATCCAAAATTATTTCATCTGATAAGATTGTCGGTGTTGGAGAAAAGATTAGAATTAAATCCTAATTCTAGAATTAGTATCTCTCTAGTACTTACAAACCCATCAAAGAATCTACTAACAAGTAGTTATTTCTTTTTTATTTTTTGAAATTCTGATGATTTAGACTTATTCTAATCTTAAAATCCCTGGTCTGATGACTTTGTTCCAATCTTATATTCAACTAGGCTCTCTGATTACAATCTTTGTGACGGCAAATTCAAGATTTAATTTATAAATTTAATTTTGATGATTAATTTCTAATTTATCTTGGAGGTTCTTTTTTTATTCGGTAGATGTTCTTTTTTGAAATTAAAATAGATTCATTATCTTGATTTGTCCCCTCAAAATCTACAAAAATTTTCCCATACTCGTCATCAGTATCTTCTTTTTGAGATACTGTGAATTTTAATTTCAATACTTGATCAGTGTATAGCGGTTTTAGAAATCGTGTATTCCTATTTTCCCATTCGGAATCCCCATCTGTGCCAATTAAAATAATATCGTTTCCGTAAATCTGACTCAATCTTGTAAATTCGCCCTCCATTCTTGACAGGGCGGCTCTTCCCGAAACGAGTTGTTGTTCTCCTTTTCTTTTATCTTCCAAGAATGCGTTTCTTACTCTTGAAAATTTGAGGTACTCTTCAAGTTCTTTATCTGAAATGCTGCATGTAGAATAAAATGCATCTCCAACTCTAAAATCAGAAAATTTTTTCATTATTACCTTGATTCATCAACACAAAAGACAATTTCTGCTGATGATGCTGCATTTTCTGATACTAGGAAATTAAATGCGTCTGCAATTTTTTGATTGTTAGGTTCTGAACCTGTTACAGTTCCTGGGAAAATTGTAAACATTCTGATTTTTGAATTCAATACATCACTAAGTTCTTGATTGACAGTAGTTGTAAATGGTCTTAATGCTCCTCTAAAAACTTCTACTTGTGCTCTTTGAGTACCTGTAACTTTTCTACCTACTGGTAAATCTGGACCTATGATCATAATTGCCCCTTTGACATCTTTGTAAAGTCGTGGGTCTTTACTTCCGCCTGGAACAAATTGTTCTAGTGCTCTTTGTGCAACAGTTGCTGGAGTTGAAATGAATTTCTCAGTTAATGCCTCCCATACGGATCTTGAGACTTCAGTTAATTTTGGTATGTCTGGAAGTTTTCCAGTTATGTGAATTACACCTAAAATCTCACCAATGTTGGTTTTTGCAGTGTTTAGCCATTTTGCAACCTCTTCTGGATTCTTTATGTCTACTACATGTGAGTGGAATTTACTGCTGATGTATTCTTGTAGTTCAGATGATGTTGTCTGTGAAATAAAACAAGCAACTTTTCCTCCATTCTTCTCAACATGTTGTGCCAAAAACTCTACTCTCTGTGCATCTGCCTTGTCTGTTGCATCGATTGTGAATACAACTGCTTTTCCTGTAAAGTCTGGTTGATGAACTCCTGGGGTTGAGGTTCCAATATGTGGTTTTACTGGATAAAATACTCTGTCTCCCGGAATTACTTTACCGTTGATTATTTTTGCAATTTCATCATCACATAGATTGAGAACAGTCTCGGCAACTTGTCCCTGTGATAGAAATTCTTTATTTGCAATCATATGTGATGTGTTGTTTTGAACTTTTTCTGCAATAGTTTGAATTTTGTTTAATAAATTGGTAAATGTCTCTGTAATCTTTGAAACATCTTTTCCATTTGCAAGTTTTGTTGCAGCAGCAGCAATTCCTTCTTTGATTACGCTTTCATCCTCGCCTAATAATGGAAGTAATTCTTTGTTTGCTTCATCTACTTCAGTTGGAATCAAATCTTCAAATCCACTTACTCTCATAAACTCTGCAGCTGCTTTTGGATATACTGTTTTGTAAATTCTATCTGAATGGACAGGTCCTGGATTTGTTGCAATAGATATGATTCCTTTGTCTGTTAATTCCCATGACATTAATTCTGCTAATCTGTTCTTTGCCCCCTGTGCTGCAGTATATGGACTTCTAAATCTGTAAGGTCTTTGCTCCAATGGTTTTTCTTCTGTGAAGAATGTGGAGATGGTGATTATTTTTCCACCTTCTTTCATTACTTTTAGTGCTTGAACTGAGCCCCAGAATGTTCCTGTTAGGTGAATTCCAATTGTACTTTTGAATTCATCCAATGGGGCATTTGCAAAACATGTGACAGGTCCTGATACTCCTGCATTGTTAATTATGTAATCAATTGTTGAATTTTCATTTTTTAGTGTATCAAACATGTTGTTCATTGCTGTTTCATCAGCAACATCTACTCCTGCAAAAATTCTAACTGAGGCATTTGTGCCTTGTGGGATTTTTCCTTCAAGTTCTTTTGCTGCTTCCTCTAATGGTTCTTTTCTTCTTCCAAGAATTATGACACTGGCGCCTTCTTCGATGAATTTTGTTGCAATGGCTTTACCTATTCCGGTACCGCTTCCTGTAACTAGGGCGATTTTATTTTGAAATTTAAGCATAGATAAACTGACAGAACTTTTGTGATATTTATTTTGATTGATCCCTTTTCCCATTCTTTTCTTGATATCTTTATTTGTGGGTATGATTCATGATGAATAATGCATGATACAGAGTCAGACACATTTGTCTACAAATCATGGCCTGAAAAATTTTCTAATATGTTAAAAGAGATCGGTGTAGATTCTGAATCTAAAGAAATTGGGACTGATGAAATTGAAAATGATGATTACTATAGTAGATATTTTGCTCAAACACCTAGAATGGTTACTAACAAGGGATGTATTGATGTCAAAAATTCCAATATTGACGCCATACAAATAATTCAAAAGGGATAATCATGCAAGATCCAAATCCACTTCCATGGGGT
>JACNFR010000005.1 GCA_014384555.1 Candidatus Nitrosopumilus sp.
TTTTTGCTAGATTTTCTAAAACATATTGAGTTGTTTGGATAATTGCCAAATCATAAGATTTTGTAATATCAATTAATACCCCATCGCAATCAAAAATTACAGCATCTATTTTCTCCAGTATTTCAATTTTAGAATCATCTACATAGATTCCATCAGATATTTTTTTCAGAGTCATCCCAATAAATCACGAATTGCCAATAAGAATTTTGAATTCATTTCTTTTGTTCCAATAGTAACTCTAAGACATCCGTCATGATTTCCAATTTTTCCTAATTTACGAATTGAAATTTCTTGCTCAGATAGTGCTGAATAAACCCGCTTGTAGGCACCATGTGCATCAAAAAGCACAAAATTAGCCTTGGAGTCAAATACTTCAAAGGCATCATATTTCTTCAAAGTTTCAATAATTCGCTTTCTTTCAATTTTGATATTGTCAATTGTATCCTTCATAACATTTGATTTTTCCAAAGCTTCAATTCCAGATTCTATTGTAATTGTGCTAACAGGATATGGGTATTGTAAAACATTCATGAAAGATTCAGTGAATTTTTTGCTTGCTATAAAATATCCCAATCGAATTCCTGCTAAACCAAAGGATTTTGAAAGAGTTTGAACAACAATCAGATTGTCTTGAGTTTTAACCATATCAGAAAGAGAATATTCACTAAATTCCCCATAGGCCTCATCAATAATTACAAGACCGCTAAAAGATTTAATCAGTTTTTGTAATTGACTTTTTGAAAATTGGAATCCTGTAGGATTGTTTGGAGAATCAAGATAAAGAATATCTGCATTTTTAGATTGTTTTAGAAAATCTTCAATATCTAATGTCATATCATCAGAGAAGGGAATTGCAATTAAGGAGATTTCGTATAATTTACAGCGTTCTTCAAAAAATCCAAATGTTGGATTAGAAGTTAGAACTTTGGTTTCTTTTGATGCAAAATTTGAAAGGATCAGATCCAATATTTGATCAGAGCCATTTCCAACACCAATCATTGAAGATGGTATTTTGATGAATTTTGATATTGTATTTATCAGCCTTTCAACACCACCAAGAGGATATGCCCTTATGTCAGAATTTTTTCTTGCAGAAGAAAGGATATCATTTTGAAATTGTTTTGGAATAACATAATTTTCATTTGAATCAAGTTTCACTGAATCTTGAACAAGTTCTGGTTTTTGATAGCCTCCAATAGAATTGAATTTTTTAATTTTTTCTTCAAACCAATTTTTTTTCAATTTAGTCTACCTCTAACTGCTTCATAGTGATTAGAAAGTCCTTCTGCTTTTGTCAAGACCTCAAGATATTTTGAGATTTTAGAGAGGGATTTTTTTGACGATTTTATCTGTGTGTTTACCTTGATAAAGTCCAAAACAGAAAGGGAGCCTCTAATTTTCCCAAATCCATTTGTTGGAAGGATATGATTTGAGCCTAGAATATAGTCACTTGCTGATGATGGGGTATTATTTCCAATTAAAATTAGTCCTGATGAAGTAATTTTTGAGGATATTGATTCTGGATTTTTGGTCATTATTTGCAAGTGTTCAGGAGCCAAAATATTTGCTAGTTTAATCATATCAGAATTTGTTTTACATATCCCAATAAATCCATTATTTTTAAGACTGAATTTAGTGATTTGTCCTCTCTCAATCTTTGGGATTAATTCTGAAATAATTTTATTCACAGATGCTGCAAGTTTTTCAGATGTTGTAATCAAATAACAAAAAGTATCATTGCTGTGCTCTGCTTGAGAAATTAAATCCAGTGCAATAAATTTTGGATTTGCTGAATTGTCTGCAATAATTCCCAATTCAGTAGGACCTGCAAGCATATCAATTCCAGTTTGATCACTGACTAAAGATTTTGCAGTCGTCACAAATGCACCACCAGGACCTACAATTTTATCAACTTTAGAAATTGATTTTGTTCCATAGGATAATGCTGCAATTGATTGCACGCCGCCAGTTTTGTAAATTTCATCAGCACCGCAGATATCAGCAGATACAATAGTTAACGGATCAATTTTTCCATCAGAGTTTGGCGGAGATACGACAACAACTCGTTTAACTCCTGCAATTTTAGCTGGAACTACAGACATAATTACAGAGCTAGGATATTTTGCCAATCCGCCAGGAATGTAACATCCCACACTTTGAATAGGGATGAATTTTTTTGTGATTTTTATTTCATCTTGATTGATTGTGGTATTTTTTAGCAATGATTTGACAGTAGATTCTGTTTTTCCAAGCTTGGATTTTGCTAATCGTAGTGCATCAAGTTCAGTTTTTGAAACTTTGGAATATGCACTTTTAATTTCATTTTGAGATAAACGTAATGAAGAAACTTTTGCCTTGCTGAATTTTTTTTCATATTTTTTAATTGCAGTATCGCCATTTTTTTTAACATCTTTTAGAATTGATTCAACTATAGTTTTGTTATTTTGAGGCTGTTTTGGGAGGATTTTTGCTGCAAACGTTTCAACATTAGATATTTTGATTATTCTCATCAATTTTCTTCGTCACGCTTTATCTCCTCAAGTTCAAGTATTTGTCGTGGTTCATGAACTACAAGACCTTGAGCAATCTTTCTTAATTTAGGAATGAGTTTGTGAAATTCTTCTTTTTTAATGACAGTATTTACACCAAACCATCCTTCTTCGCTTAATGGGCTTATTGTAGGTTTTTTCAGAGAAGGCATCTGCGTCAAAAGTTTTTTCAGATTTTTTTCTTCAACATTTAGGTAAATGTGTAAGAATTTTTTGCCATGAACTGCACCTCTCATTAAAGTTACAATATCAAATATTTTTTCACGTTTTTTTGGATCTTTGAGTGATTTTTTATTTACAATCAAATGTGCAGTGGATGTAAGAACTTCATCAACAATTTTGAGTTTATTTTGTTTTAAAGTGGTACCTGTTTCTGTTACATCCATTATTGCATCAACATCCTCAGGAGGTTTTGCTTCAGTTGCACCAAATGACAAATGAATTTGAACATTCTTGTTATTTCCCAATCTTACCCAAGGAGTAACAATCAAAGGATCTTTTGAACCGTAATATTTTTTGTAAGATTTACACTGCTTTAGAAACTTTGAAGCAGTTGTAAGATATTCAGATGAGATTCTGAGTGTTTTTTTCTTTTTGCCATAATCTGCAATCATTTCATCAAGATTTTTGTAACGATACTTGTCAGGAAAAGCAATTACTAGTCTGATTTTACCATACTCTAAATCTAAAATAGGTTCAACATCAGAATTTGTCTCCCCTACCCAATCCTTGCCAGTAATTCCTACATCATACAATCCTTCTGCAACTAATGTTGGAATTTCTTGAGGACGAAGCATTTTGACAACAATGCTTGGATCATCCAGATAAACTCGATAGGTTCTACTTTTTCTATTTACTTTAGTCCAAGATCTTTCCAATAGTTTGAATGTAGCCTCTTCAAGACTACCTTTTGGAATAGCAAATTTTATTTCAGACATTTTTAATTTTTTCACTTTTTAGGTATATAATCGCATGTTTAAATTTGCTCAAGTAATTCTTTAGCTCTATCAAGTGAAATTCTCTTTTCTTCAATCATTTTTCCAACAATATCATCAATTTGATTAGGTGTAGCACC
>JACNFR010000050.1 GCA_014384555.1 Candidatus Nitrosopumilus sp.
TTTGTGGAGTTATTGTATAATTACCTACTTTACTATACATAATAGGCGATAGCATGGTATTGAGATCAAAATATTCTGCATTAACAGTTACAAAGCAAAAAGTGAATGAATTACCCATTACAAATAATCAAAAAGCTGCAAGAACCCGTAGACAGAGAGGGTATCAATGGGAAGATACCATAGTAAAACGATTCAACAGTGTAGATAATTGGAAAGCATTTCGATTAGGTTCTCCAAGTATCGCATTACCTGATGTATTGGCAGTAAACAATGGTAATAGTACAATCTTTACCATTGAGGCAAAATCAGGTACAAGTACATCTCTTCCAGTGCCAGCAGACCAAATTGAACGGTGCCTGTCATGGATTAAGACTTTTGATATTTACAAAAAAAGAAATGTTCTATTAGCATTCAAATTTTTATCAAAGAAAAGAATTGACATTGGAAAATATGAAAGTCGAGAATTAAGAGAATATTTCAAAATATGGGATGAATCTTTAGAGATAACGGACTGTGTGTGTACATATGAAGGTAAATTTTATGCAAAAATAGATGGGTCTAGAAAAGAACTATCTCTCAAAGAATGTAAAATGCCATTTAAAACTAAACAGAGAACTAGTGCCTAACTAGACTTATTTCTTCAAATCGTTTTTAAGGATAAGATGACTAGTGTATGTATGTCTGAAGAAAACTCCAACACAGAATCTACTGATAAAATTACAGAATCTTTGTTAGAGACAGTCTCGGATGCAGAGGTTAATTCAAGAATAAGTTTTGAAGAATTTACAGATGAAAGAGCACTAATCAGTCATGATGCGTTTGGAAAAAAGCAAATGAAGATCAAAGTATTAGAAGTATCAGATGAAAATCCTGTACTGAAATGGAAATTCGGTGATCGTGTAAAAGTAACAAAAATTTTGGTTACAGTGAAACACCTTACAACCCAACAGGTCGAAGAAGCTGAATTTGATATTGAATCAATAGAAAGAGAATTAGCTGAAAAAAGACATTATTCTTCAACAAACAGATGGATCCCTGCAGAAGATATCAAAAATGGCTATGTGGTAGGTTCAAAACATACCAGATTAATCAGCGATGCTTCTGCACTAGATTACATAATATTTTGATCATAAATCAGATCTAGTATTGTTAATTTTTACCTGAAAACATTATAAACATCAGAAATTGAAAAGGCATTATGAGTTCAAAAGAATTTGATGTGAATGGTACGGATTACAAAATAATAATAACAGAACAAGTAATCGGCCACGTTAATTCGCTCAAGGATCTTTACAATGCAGCATATGAAGATCCTGAAAGTTTTGAAGATGTCAGTACAGAGATATCTTCTACAATTAAGGAGATAGCCAGTACGGTTGAACCAGAAGCAGAAGATAGTGATTTGGATGGAATTATTCAAGAGATTATCAAAGCTGTAGACCACAAAGCTGACGAAATCAAAAAAGAGCTTGAAGACAAACCTGCAAAAAAGTCAAAATCTAAAAAATAATCCCCATTTTGACCTTAAACTCATAAAAAATTGGTTGAAAAATTATATGGCCAAATAAATATTCAATATCATGTCAAAAAGCTGTGAATGTGGAATATGTGGCCATCATAGTGAATCCGAGTGTTTGGAAAAAGAATGCAAGTGTTGTTTAAATTTTCATGAAAGATCAGGACCTAAACGAAAATAGTTATTTCAAACTCTCTTTATCATAACAACTACATTTTTTTGCCATATGTCTATTACATCCAAAAATTTTATGATCACGACATCCACAAATTATGCATTTTTTCTCATCAGTCATATCTGCTCTATCAAATCCTCCATACTCTCAATCATTTTTTTGTCTTCCAAGGCTTCAATAATTTTAAATCTCATATTTTTTATTCGATATGTATCATTAGAGTATAATGGAGCCATAGTCTCTATCTCTTTTTCAAAAAAGTAATTATCCAAATAATTGTTACATTTGGATTTTAATTTTTTAAAATCAGATTGAGGAATTTTATACTCATCGATATTGTTTGTGACTACATTTAAGAAGCCATTAATTTTTAGCATTTCTTTCTTGAGGATGTCAAGATCTCCAGGTTTGTCTTGAATTTCTTTTAACAGGTAATACGATTCTATTATTTGAGAAAGAATTTTCTTTAAATGTTCGCCATATGACACCATAGTTTCAGTTAAGATGCATCTAATCTAAAGTTTAGCAAAAATAGCTTTAACTTGAACAATTTTTACAGTATTTCCTTTAAATTATCACCGTTTATCTGTAATTACGATGCAGGGCGATTCCTATCTCAAATGTATTGATCCTCAATGCGGATTAGAATATCCTATTGAATACACCAATGTTCAGTGTGAGAAAGGGCACATGCTTGATGTAAAATATAAAAATAAACCCCCAACATCACTCAAAGAAGTTTTTTACGAAAGAATGAATTCCAAAGGCAGTATTTTCAATGAAAGTGGAGTTTGGAGATTTAGAGATTTACTAAATTTTTGTCAAATAGATACAGAAAATCTGGATGAATGTTCAAAGTATCTCGTATCCCTTGATGGAGCAGAAGGTAGACAATCAAAACCATATCAAATGTCAAGAGCTGCAGAATTTGTTGGAATTTCAAATAATAAATTATGGTTACAGCCTGAAGGTTACAATCCAAGTGGTTCCTTCAAAGATAACGGTATGGCAACTGCAGTTACTCATGCAAAGATGATAGGTGCAAAGAAAATTGTTTGTGCATCTACTGGAAATACATCAGCATCTGCAGGAATGTTTGCAGCAAATGAGGGAATGGATTGTGACGTGTATATCCCTGCAGGTCAGATAGCTCCTGGAAAACTAAGTCAAGCATACCAATTTGGAGCACAAATTGTAGAAGTTGATGGGAATTTTGATGACGCATTAAAACAATCACTAGATGATGCACAAAATCATGATGGATATACCGTAAACTCTGTAAATCCATTTAGAATTGAAGGACAAAAAACAATTCCATTTAGAGCAATAGAATATTTGAATTGGGAAGTTCCAGATTGGATTGTATATCCTGGAGGAGCATTAGGAAATACATCAAGTTGTGGTAAAGCTTTGATGGAATTATATGAATGGGGATGGATTAAAAAAATTCCAAGAATTGCAGTAATTAATTCTGAAGGTGCAAGTACATTATCTGATTTGTATAATGGTAAATTTGAAGGAGAGGAGCTACGATGGAATAAAGGAAAACCAAACACAGAACTTATCTCAAGATATTATGATCATTTGGATAAAGAAGGATTAAAACCAAAAACTAAAGCAACAGCAATACAGATAGGCCGACCTGCAAATATTTTGAAAGGTTTACGAGCACTCGAATTTTCAAATGGAGTTTCTACAACAGTCACTGATTCTGAAATGTTAGATGGAATGTCAGTTGTAGGTCTAAATGGATTTGATTGTGAAATGGCATCAGGTGCATCAGTAGTTGGAATTAAAAAATTAATGAATGAGGAGATTATCAAAAAAGATGATGTAGTAGTGGGCATACTTACAGGAAGACAAAAAGACGCCATGATACCTGTAGATTATCACAGAAATCCAGAAAACAGGTTTGCAAACCCTCCAAAAAATTAGCCTTGTTTTTAGACTTGCCAAAATTTTAACATCTCAAGCCTTAAATCCCAGTTTTAGAAATCAAGTATACCAAAAGATGGTGCAAAAAAACTAAATGGTTGATTATTCTAAGAAATTTTTTAGGAGAATATTATGGTAGATTTATGGATTGAAATTGCAGCCCTAGCTGTACTCATAGGATTATCTGGATTTTTCAGTGGATTAGAAGTGGCACTTGTCGGAGTAAGAAAATCCAAAGTTGTGCAGTTATTCAATAAAGGTAAGAAAGGCTCTAAAGCACTTCATAAATTAAAAATGAATCCAAGTTGGATGATGTCAAGTGTAAATCTTGGTAATAATTTAGTAAATGTTGGAGCGTCAGCTCTTGCTACAAGTTTGGCAATTAGACTATTTGGTGATGACGGATTGGGAATTGCAGTAGGAATCATGACCTTTGTAATTCTAGTATTTGGAGAAATTACTCCAAAAACATACTGTAATGCAAATTCTACTAAAATTGCATTAAGATATGCTCCAGTATTACTTGTATTTAGCTATGCATTCTATCCAGTTGTAAAGTTCTTTGAAATTATTACTAGAGGTGTTGTAAAAATGACTGGAAGTAGTTATGCCCCACCTCCAATTACCGAAGAAGAGATCAAAGGAGTAATTGATCAAGGTTTAGAAGAAAAAGCCCTGGAAAGAGAAGAGATGGAGCTAGTACATGGTGCGCTAAAATTTGATGACACTGTAATCCGTTCTGTGATGACTCCGCGAACAAAGATGTTTTCATTAAATTCTAAAATGCTGCTCTTTGAAGCATTACCACAAATTAATCAAATGGGACATTCAAGAATTCCAATTTACGGAGATACAAGTGACGATATTGTAGGCATAATTCATGTAAGAGATGTTCTCAAAGAATTAGAAAAAGACAACAAAATGGCCAGTCTTGAAGAAATAGCAAGAAAGCCAGTATTTGCATCACAAGAAAAAATGGTCAGTGCTTTGTTAAAGGAGATGAAAGGTAGGAAAACCCACATGGCAATAGTAGTAGATGAACACGGAGGAGTTGAAGGATTAGTTACATTAGAAGACTTGCTTGAAGAGATAGTTGGAGAGATTGAAGATGAGACAGATTTGACCAGACATATAGGATATGAAAAAATTGATCAAGACACGATAATTACAAATGGCGATATCGATATTGATACTATTAATGAAATTTTTAAAACAAGAATTCCCGAAGGTGACGATTATGCATCACTTAATGGATTGTTACACGAAAGACTACAAGATATTCCTCAAGAAGGAGATAAAGTAGAAGTAGATGAATTAAGGATTATTGTTGAAAAAGTTTCAAAAAATATTCCTAAAAAAATCAGAATTGAAAAAATTAGGACCTAATTATTTTTTGCAAAATGTTCTTCTAGTTTTTGTTTTTTCTCTTGCATATGAAATATAGATTCAGTATGAGTGAATGCATCTTGATATGATTTTCCAAACAACATTGCTTGCAGTAACATGTGATTTTCAGGAATTACAATGCCTGTTTGATCATCAGAATACATTATTTGCACAGTATCACCGATAGAGGTAGTCATGTTTGCATGTATGTGTATCATGTTGGTGTCTGTAAAATTAAATCCCATGTTTTGGGCATAATCTCTAACATCTTTAGTTCCTTTAGCAGTCCATAGTGTTGCAACACCAAATTCATTTGTAAATATATCGTGGATTTCAGATGGCTTTGGAGCAGTACCTTTGAATCTAATATCCATAATGTGCAAATGCATTTGTCTTGTTGGAACCTTGATTGCACGTACGTACAGAGGAGCATCTTTACCAAAGTATAATTTTACATCATCACCATGATGTGGTTTTTCAGTCATCTCTATGGTGTCAGATAATTTCTTTTCAGTTTGTTCAATGTCTGCCCATCGTCTAACAAGAGTAACATCAAATCTAACTAGTTGATCACCGAACTTATCACGTAGTGGCTCCAAGATCCTACCCATACCGGTAACATTACAGCTTCCTTGCATGACATGATATTTTCCTAAAGCTTGATCATAATTTGCTCTAGAATTAAATAATAAATCAGATACTGCTTCAGAACCCATAGTAGATTCACCGCCCTGATAAATTGCAGGGATGTTTTTTGGCTCATAGAGATTTTTTTTGTTTTTGTAACCATGTCCTCCAGGTGCAGCATCAATAACTAAATCTGATTTATCTAAGGCAGATTCAATAGAACCTGAAATTTTATAATTTGAGAAAGCATCTAGTTTTGATTCTGGAACATATACGTCAAGTCCTTTAGAAATGGCCTCTTCAACTTTTTCATCAGGAGAATATTTTCCAATCCCAACAACTTCAATTTCAGAATCATCTTTTAGAAATGAAACAATTCTACTTCCAATAGAACCATATCCATTAACAAAGACTTTCTTCATAAATTCAATATTATGTGCCCATTTATTTAGATTCCAATCCATACTCTTAAGTTCAAAAATATACTCAGATAGATAATGGGATTTTTTGAAAAATTCAAAGGTAAACAGAATGTACCAGTACACCTATCAATGAAGCACAAAAGATGTACAAATTGCAATCGCCTATTATCAGAACACACTAAGAAGGAACTATGTTATTCCTGTGACAAAGAAAAGACAGTATAGACTCTAAACCCATCAACATGCTTAAGTTAATAGTAAATTTAGAAAAAATATGAATTGCTTTGTATGTTCAAAAAACAAAAAAGATTTTGAAGTATGGCATAACAAAATAATAATAGCCGCAACATATGATTCAGAATTCCAAGATGATGAACAAATACAAAAAATGTCCGATAATTCCATAATTTGTCATGACTGCATACAATCAATCAAAGACAAAGTTGATGAAAAAAGAAAATAAATTCAAAAATTGATTAACACTCTTAAGTTGATTATCTGCCATTAACAGGCATGGTAAAATCATTAGGGGACTATAATAAAGAGAAATCATCCTCATACGATACAAAAAATATCAAATGGTCCAAAAAAAACCCATTAGATTTAGATAAATCTAAAAAGAAAAAAAGTACAAAAAAGAAAATATCTCCATTAAACATAATTCCACGAAGTAAAAATGAAAAAACAGTTGAAAAAGAAGAAAGAATCTTCAAAGTTGAAGAAGATTCAGATGAAGATAAATCTAAAAACCAAATCTTGAACAGGAAATTTGAAAAATCTTCTGTGTCAAATAGTAAAATTGAACCAGGGTTCAAAAGGAAAGCAAGATAGTCGTTAAAGCTTTTGAAGTTAAAAAATATGCCAATACTCTTAAGTTCATTATTTACATATTGAATTTATGAATGAGGAAGAATTCTACATTTGTAAAAACTGTGGAACAGAATTTCCATCAAAAGAGATTAGACTCTATTGTAAAGTGTGTAAATCAAATTTAGATAAAACAGGAAATTTGCCAAAACTTTAGTTACTAAAACGATTATAATCCTGATAAATTATACAAATCTCATGTCTTCATTTATGAAAATATCTATTGCAATAGTGATAGTTGCATTCGTCATAGTGTTTGTAACCCTTTAATCATAGAATTACAATATTTTAACATGGGTTTTTTATCAAATTTAAGGAAAAATATCAATTCTACTAAAAGAGAAAAAGCTGCCAAAAGGAATGGTAAGCAACTTAAAGGATTGTTAAAAAAATTCAAAGAAAAAAGAGATAGAACAGAAAAAGAGACAGGTATCAGACCTCAAATTGATCAAAGCACCCAAATGTTTATGCAAAAAGTGCTTAACGCATGGATTGATGAAGGGCGATTCATTGATGAGGAAAAGTTTTGGAGAGAAGTAGATTACAATAGACAGTTTACCCACCCTGTAGAATATTATGAGATTGAGCATCATAAATTCCAAAATTAGTTCATAGAAACTGTTTATACCCAAAAAATAGCGATATCACAGTATGAATTTCCATATCATTACAACATGTATTTTTGTTTTAATTGTCAGTTCGTTTACAACAAATTATGCATTAGGACAAATAGATCCTCTAACTGAAATTGAATTTTTACAATCAGGTTCAATTTATTCAGATAAGAATGAGTTTAACATTAGCAATGACATTGACATTAGAGAATTTTTTAACGGAAATATTATTCGGGTTTCAGGACAAACAATTGAAGGTTTTCCATACATTACATATTCAAAAGTGTCAGATGAAAATATAGATACTCATGGTATAATTTTCATCGATAATCAATTTGTTAAATTGTCTTTTGATAAAAAATCGATTCAAGTCGAAGAAATCATTGATAAAATGGATGATCTTACACTAGCAGTTCAATATACTCAACGAGCACATTCAAAACAATTCATTTCCATTGATGTTAAAGTTTTTGAGAAGGAACAAAATTACTACAGTAACTACAATCAAAATTACGGATACATTCCTAACACAAACATCAACATAATAATTACTGATAAAGAAAACAATGAAATATTTTCATCAATTGGAATTACAAATGATAAGGGATCATTTGAAACAAAATATATGATTCCAGATAATTCAAAAAGAGAAACACTAACAATTACAATAAATGCTGAAGATGAAAATTCATCATCCACAAAAATTCTACAAACATTTGCTTTAGGCAATATCCCCGCTGATGGTGGACCTTAGAACAAAAGACTAAATGTATCAAAAAGACTTTGAAAACTATTGATTCATGGTCCTTCACTTGCCATAGGAGCAATTATTGCATCAATTGCAATAATTATTGCATTTGTAGGGTTTGATAGTATTTCTAATCAAACAGAACTAGTTATCGAGCCCACACCAACAATTCAACAACAAGGGCCTACAAAAATTACAATAAACACATTCATAGATAATGGTTCACCAGCACTTGGAAATCCAAATGCCCCAGTCACATTAGTTGAATTTGGAGATTATCAATGTCATTTTTGCAATGTTTTCTTTCATTCAACAGAAGATGATATTTTAAAGAATTATGTCGAGACAGGAAAAGTCAAAATGATTTTCAAAGACTACAACATAATTGGCCCTGACTCAGTCAATGCATCCCATGGAGCTCATTGTGCTAATGATCAAGAATTGTTCTGGGAATATCATGATATTTTGTATTCAAATTGGACTGGCGAAAATAATGGATGGGCATCATCGGAGAATCTTGGAAAATTTGCACAAGAAGTTGGATTAGATATGGATGAGTGGTCAGAATGCATGTTAAATGGATTACATTCACAAACAATTCTTGCAAGTAATGACGACGCAAGAAGTTTGGAATTAACTGGAACTCCTGCATTTTTTGTGATTGGTCCTGATGGAAAAACTACAAAATTATTTGGAGCACAACCTTTTGAAACATTTGAGAAAGTTTTTGAAAATGAATTAAAAAAATAGGATCTTGCGATCAATGTATGAATAGATTGTCAAAAAAAGTATAAAAATTCCCTTCCTAGTTACTTAGAATTTACCCAATATCCTTATTAATGAAATTCCGGGAGCTAGCTTATGGCAGCTGGAATAGATGACATTGCGATATACATCCCTAGATTGTATATTGATGCAGCTGATTTTGCAGATAATAGAGGACTAGACCCAGTAAAATTACAAAAAGGTCTAGGAGTTTCTCAAATGGCCATTGTAGATGCTAATCAAGACCCTGCATGTCTTGCAGCAAATGCATGTTTACGAATTATGCAGAAAAACAAACTATCACCAGATGACATTGGCAGACTATACGTTTCAACAGAATCAGCATTTGATGAATCAAAAGCAATGAACTCATATGTTATTGGAATGCTAGAGCAAGTTTATGGTCAAGGGGCATTTGAGCACTGTGGTGGTGTAGAGACCAAATTTGCATGTGTAAGTGGTTCTTATGCACTTTATGACAATACAAATTGGATTAGAGCAGGAGAAGCTGAAGGGAAACATGCCCTGGTAGTAGTTTCAGATATTGCAAAATACGATATGGGTTCAAGTGGAGAAATGACCCAAGGTGCAGGAGCAGTAGTTATGCTTCTCAATGATGACCCAAGATTACTAGCATTTGATCCTAAAGTAACATCAACATCGATTAAAGACGAATATGACTTTTACAGACCTTTCGGAAAGGAAACACCAATCGTGCATGGACAGTATTCTAATTTGCTATATATGATTCAAGTAAGAAAAGCACTAGAGGCATACAAGAAAAAAGTGGTCTCATCTGGATTAATCAAAATGGAACCTGATGAGACAATTTTGGATCATATGGATTACATCAACATGCACTTGCCTTATAGTAACATGGGAAAGAAAGCTTTAGCATATCTAGTTAGACATGAATGGCGACAACTACCACGTTGGAAAAAAATACAACAAGAAATTGGAATGGAAGAACCAGTACCAAAAGATCCACGAGGAACAATTGAATCGGTATTAGGAGATGCAGAATTCATGGCAAAAGATCACGAGTTTACAAAATTATTCACTAAAACTCAAGAGTATCAAGAAGTTTACGAATCAAAACTGTCTAGTTCGCTTATTGCATCAAGTATGATTGGTAATTTGTATACTGCATCATTGTATTTGGGCTTTAGAAGCAGTTTAGAATTTGAATATCAAAAAGGAATTGATTTAGAAGGTAAAAGAGTAGGATTCGGATCATATGGAAGTGGAAGTAGTGCAATGGTATTCAGCGGTGTCGTTCAACCAGCTTACAAAGAAATGGTAAAAGACATGAATTTGGAGGCAGAGATTGGTGATAGAAAACGATTGACATGGGATGAATACGAAGAATTACACGAAAACAAATTAACTCCTGAAGAATCAATGGTTCATTCAAAGAAAGAGTTCGTCCTAGTACACATAGATACTGAGAAAGAGTCTAGAGGCGAAAGACGTTACATCTATAACGAATAATGGATGAAGAGGTAAATCCAATCAAGGATTATTTGTTTGAGTATATTGAAAATTCAAAGACAATTCCTAAATTAATTATTGAGAAAAAATTCGATGAAATCATTCAAGAAATCACAGCAAACTGTCATGATAAAATAATTTCCATGGGTGAAAAAGACGAATCAGTTGGAATTTTAGCCACCGGACTATTACATTATCTCCTTACAAACGCCTTGATTACTAGTCAAAGAAAGGTAGAGTATGACAGAACCGAACTGGATATAGTAGTTCCAGATGTCAAAACATTGAAAAAAGATCCAAAAAAGACACTGTTAATTTGCATTCCAAAGTCATCAGATGCTGCAATAATTAATGAGAAAATTTCAAAGTTAGAAAAAATTCAATCAGAAAAAGAAAACATTTGGGTGGTTTTATCTAAAGACATACCCGTAGGAAAAAAATCATTCATACTATCCAAAGAAAATAATACATTCTCGAAGATCATTTTTGAGATTGCTAAATTCAGCAATGTTAGTGGCTCAAATAAATTTAAAATTTTACGAATATAGAGAATTATTTCATTAATAATTTCAAATTGAGATTCTTTTTGAAAATTCGATTCAATGATGCATCACTCATATCCTTGATGAATGGAATAGAGCCTAAAACAGGAACTCCAGTAAGGTTTTGCAAATCTTTTGTTAGGTCTTTGACAGGGTAGCCGTCTTCAAAATCATTAATTATGATTCCTTTGACTGGAATTTTGTATTTTTCACACATCTGTACAGTCATTATAGTATGATTTACAGTTCCAACCTTACTTCTAGTTACAATTATTGTAGGAATTTTCATTTCTTTAATCAAATTTGTGATGTAATAGTCTTTGAGAATAGGAGTCATAATCCCGCCCATCCCCTCTACCAGTAACATATCATGAAGTTTTGATAATTTTTTAAAACTAGATAGAATTGTGGGGATTTTTGGTTTTGTTTTTAGTTTTTTCCATGCAGTGTACGGAGATGCAGGAATTGGAAAAAATTGTGGATTTACTAAATTTTCAGGATCACATGCATGTGCAGCACGAGATAAAATTTCAATGTCTTCGGATTTGTATCCCTTTTTTTGAACAGATCCTGCGGCAAATGGCTTCATCACCCCAACATCCACATCCATTTTTCGAAGTACAACTGCAAGTCCTGCTGTGACGTATGTTTTTCCTACATCAGTATCAGTTCCTGTAATAAAGAGAGATTTCAATAAAGAGTATTCAGAATGATTCATTGATTAATTCATCGGTTAATTATTAAGATCTGAAACTATACAAAATCCGTTGAAAAGTTCTGTCTGGCATCCAAACACTCAGATGAAAGAATGGGATTCCTTTGATAAAATTGTAAAAGCCAAAGGAGTATGGCTAATGGATACTAAAGGTAACAAGATGATGGATGCCGTTGCATCGATGTGGTGTAACGTGTGGGGGCATTCAAACCCACAACTAATCAAAGCCATTAATCAGCAAAGCAAGAAACTTCAGCATTCATCACAGTTTAATCTAACAACAGAGCCTGCAGAAAAACTTGCAGACAGCCTTGTAAAGATATCACCTAGAATGCACAAGGTGTTTTATTCAGATAATGGTTCATCTGCAATGGAAATTGCAATCAAAATAGCACTACAATATTGGAAAAATATAGGTGACAAAAAGAAAACAGAGATTGCAACATTAGAAAATGGATATCACGGAGATACATTTGGAGCAATGTCTGTAGGATATGTTCCAGAATTCTTTGGCAAATTTAAAAAGCAATTATTTTCAACAATACAATTTCCAGTTCCAAATAAATACAGAATACCAAAGGGATCAACCTTAACAGACTATGAGAATCAATGTTTAGATAAAATTGAGAAAAGATTTTCTAAAAAAGACAATATTGCAGCATTTGTAATGGAAAGTGGTGCACAGGTTGCAGGTGGAGTCATAATTTATCCCAAAGGATTTCAGAAAAAGATCAGTCAACTATGTAAAAAATATGATGTATTGTTTGTTCTAGATGAAATAGCAACTGGATTTGGTAGACTAGGATCAATGATTCAATATGAAGAACAAAAAAGTATTCCAGATATTGTTGCATATGGAAAAATGTTAACTGGAGGATACCTCACCATGGCTGCAACTCTAACAAATAAGAAAATCTATGATTCATTTTTGGGAGAGTTTAATGATTGGAGACATCTATTCCATGGACACACGTACACTGGAAATCCAATTGCAGCAGCAGTAGCGTATGAAAATCTGCAAATGTTCAAGAAAAATAATTTGATTAGAAAAATTCAAAAAACATCCAAAATATTTGAGAAATTCTATGATGAAATTTCAGAAATAGACATTGTTGGAGACATCAGACATAAAGGAATGCTCATGGGGATCGAACTAGTAAAGGATAAATCAAAAAAAATACCAATATCACCTAAAAAATCAATAAATAAAATATTCTTTGAAGAAGGGAAAAAGAACGGAATCTATCTTAGAACACTAGGAAACATAGTCATGCTTGTTCCGCCTTTGGCAATATCTGAATCAGAATTGAAATTACTCCTAAAAAGAACAGTATCAACAATCAAATCCGCAAAATCAAAGGTAGTTTGACTGTTAACCCCCATACCAGTTAGGGTTAACCTTTCCAGTAATTTTATAAAATAGAATTATTTTAATCAAATTATGAGTGCTCTGGAATTTATCAAAGAGTGTCAAGAAAAGGTATTTTCAGGAAATCACATCACAGTGGATGATGCAAAAAAATTACTCAATATTCCCGAGGAGAATCTCAAAGATTTGGCAAGATGTGCAAATGAAATTACTCGAGATTTCAATGGAGATAAAGTAGATGTTGAACAATTAAACAATATTAAAAAAAATGCATGTAGTGAAGACTGTACATTTTGTGGACAATCTGCATTTTTTGATACAGGAATAGAGTCATATCAATTACCAACACCAGAAGAAGTTGTCATCAAAGCAAAAAAAGCAAAAGAAGAAGGAGCAGAGTCATATTGTCTTGTTGCAGCATGGAGAGAACCATCAACTAGAGATTTTCAAAAAGTTTGCAAAATCATTACTGAAATTAACGACAAAGTAGGAATTAGTGTTGAATGCAGTTTAGGTTTTCTTACACCTGACCAAGCAAAAAAACTAAAAGAACTCAAAGTGAAAAGATATAACCATAATCTAGAGACTGCAAAATCAAAATTTTCAGAAATATGTACAACTCACACATATGAAGACAGATTGAAAACACTAGGCATTGCAAGAGATGCAGGATTGGAATTATGCACTGGTGGAATTATAGGATTGGGAGAAACACGTGAACAAAGATTAGAGTTGACATTAGAATTAGCTAGGCTATACCCAGAAGAAGTAACAATTAACATTCTGGTTCCAGTTCCAGGAACACCATTAGAATTACAAGCAGATTTACCAAATTCTGAAATTGTCAGAATGTTTTCTGTGATCAGATTTTTGTTACCTGAATCAGTCATCAAAATTTCAGGTGGACGTGAAACAAATCTTGAGGATTCAGGAGAAGAATTACTTCAAAGTGGAGCAAATGGGATTATTACCGCAGGGTACCTCACCATGGATGGAAATGAGGCTGAAAAAGACCGAAAAATGATTGAAAGAATTGGCCTCCAAGCATAAACTAAATTTTGTAGATTCAGAATTAGAGAATCTTAAACGAAAGAATCTATATCGTAAAATGAGGTATGGAAAAGCCAAAGGCTCCAAAATAACTATCAAAGGTAAAGAACTTCTCAACTTGTGCTCAAATGATTATTTGGGTATGCCAACAACAAAAATTCAAATCAAACAATTACAATCAAGTTCCCGACTGGTCTCAGGCAATGATGAATCTTATAAAAAATTAGAAGATGTACTTGCAAAACATAAATCTCATCAAAATAGTTTGATATATCCAACAGGATATATGGCAAATCTTGGAGCAATCTCAGCAATTGCAAATAAAGGAGATTTGATTCTCAGTGATGAATTAAATCATGCAAGTATAATAGAGTCCTGTAAATTAACAGATGCCAAAATTTCAATTTACAAACATAATGACATGGAAGATTTGAACAAAAAATTAAAACAAAATGGAAAAAACAAATTTGTTATCACTGAAGGAATTTTCAGCATGGATGGTGATTTATCATCTTTGAAACAAATCACAGAAATTGCAGAGAAATCAAAAGCAATTACAGTTGTAGATGACGCACATGGTGATTTTGTTATCGGTAATGACGGTAAAGGGACTCCAGATTATTTCAAAGTTGCAAAAAAGATTGATTTGTACATTAGTAGTTTAAGTAAAGGTTTGGGATCATTTGGAGGATACATCACGTCACAAAGAAATGTGGTTGATTTGTGTATCAATAAATCAAAATCATTTATCTATACATCTGCATTACCTTCTTTTTTGGTAGAGTATTCATTCAAAAGATTCCAGTCAAACAGAGAATTACAAAAGAAAAAACTGGAAAATAATACAAAACAACTCACAGAAGGACTCAAAGGAATTGGATATGAGATAAACTCCCATTCACAAATCATACCAATCATAATTGGAAATGAGAAAAAAGCCATGGAGTTTGGGAAATTTTTGTTTGATAATGGAGTTTATGCCCAGCCAATAAGATACCCCACAGTTCCAAAAAACAAAGCCAGGCTAAGAATTTCAGTTACTGCATGGTTATCAGGTACAGATATTGAGAAATCACTTGTTACATTTGAGAAGGCATATAGAAAATTCTATAATTAACGCATACCATCAAAGCCACCAATTGCAGGTGAGCCAATAATTACTGCCACTAGAACAATAATCCCTAAAGCAACTCCAACAATGATAAATCGCTTATTCATATCAAAAATAAGAACATCCCCGTTAAAAAGGGATTGAATTTAGTATAGGAAAAGATATGGAATAATCCTTTAAAGTAAAAATTAGGATATTCTCATATGGCAGAACTAACTATTGGGATAGCATTACTTGCAGGTCTAGGATCTTTTGTTGCACCATGTATTTTACCGATGATTCCAGCTTTTCTTGCATATATTTCCGGAACAACAGTAACAGAACTGAATTCTAAAAACGGAACAATTCTTTCCATCAATAGAGCAAATATTATTCTAAATACAATATTTTTTGTTTTAGGATTTTCAATCGTATTTTCCATATTAGGAGTTTTAATCAACAGTGTCCTTTCAAACGCTGCAGGAGAATTAGTTGACAGTCTCAACATTGTTGGCGGAATAATCATTATGGCATTTGGAGTATTTTTGCTATTATCTACAAAAATTCGTTCATTAAATGTAGAGAAAAAATTCTTTCCTAAAAATTCAAAATCAAGTTATCCAATGTCGTTTGTGTTTGGTTTAGCATTTGCAGCTGGATGGACTCCCTGTGTGGGTCCCATACTTGGAACAATTCTAACTTTAGCTGCAACAACTCCATCAATGTCATTTAGTTTACTACTTGCATATTCATTGGGATTGGGAATTCCATTTATTTTGATGGGAATATTTTTCTCAAGAGCCACTAGAATAATACGATCAATGACAAAACATCTGAAATATTACAATGTCATCTTGGGATCATTTATAATTATTTTAGGGATTCTGGTATTCACTAATCAACTTGCTTATATTGCAAACTTTCCACTTCTTAACGAATTGGTATTGCTAGGATGATTTTATGAATTCAGAAATTAAAACAGGATTAATCTTTGGAGTCATAATTGCTGCAGGACTAGTCATGGTGGGAATGATATTTGCATCACTTGATGAAAAAGTAGATACAAGTACTGTCTTTGAAGAGGCTAATTCACTTTCAAATATTGACAAATCTAAATTTAAAAAAGCACCAGAGTTAGTTGGAATTGCAAATTACCTAAACACAACACCTGAGGAATTAAGTAGAGAAATAGAAGGAAAAGTTGTCCTGTATGATATTTGGACATACAGTTGCATCAACTGTATCAGAACACTACCATACATTACAGCATGGGATGACAAGTATTCTGATCAAGGATTATTAATTATTGGAATTCATTCACCAGAATTTGAATTTGAAAAAGATCCAGACAATGTAAGAATAGCAATTGAAAAACACGGTATCAGTTATCCCGTAGTTATGGACAACGATATGGAAACTTGGAAAGCTTTTGAAAATAGATATTGGCCAAGAAAATACATTGCTGATCATGAAGGGTTTCTAAGATATGATCATATTGGAGAAGGAAGTTATCAAGAAACTGAAAAAATTATTCAACAATTATTAGAAGAAAGATCCATTGCATTAGGGATACAGATGGATTCTACATCATCGTTTGTAGATATTGAAGAATTTCAACATTCAATGTTTAGAACACCTGAATTATATTTTGGTTACAAGTTTGCACAAAATAGAAATCAGTTAGGAAGTGAAGAAGGATTTCAACCAGGTAAAACCATATCATATTCAGAACCAGACAGTATTGATTTACACAAATTCTACCCAGTAGGAGATTGGAAAAACTATGATGACAGTATGGAGCTAGTGTCAGACGAAGGAACTATCAAATTACTATACAATGCAAAAGAAGTAAATATTGTAACTGAGAATAATGCCGAATTAGAAATACTTCTAGATGGAAAACCATTACCTGCAGAATATTCAGGAAAAGACATCACAAATGGTAACATATTACAAGTAACAGAGGCAGGGCTATACAACATCATAAACAGTGATACTAGTTCATCTCATCTGATGCAAATTAATGTGAGCGGTAAAGGCTTTCAGATGTTCACATTTACCTTCGGATAGTGTAACTGTATCATAGTGTAACTCCAGTTACACTAGCTACGGTGACAAATCTCTTTAAAAGAAAAAATTCAATGATTATTTGAATTAAAGTATGATCAGTAACTCTTGGAACAAAACTGAAGGTGAAAGCATATCTCAAAAAGTAATGGGCAGAGTAAAGCCCGATGAGCCATTAAAAAACAAGATTGATTTTGCACAAAAGAAATTACAATTTCAAATTTCAAAACTAGACGGAATTAATGATAAACTACAGAAAAAACATGATGTAATTTTTGAAAAAATAGTGAATGCACAAAGAAATAACAAACCAAGCTATGCTCAAGCATATGCAGGAGAATTAACACAAGTTAGAAAAATGAAAAACATGGTTAGTGGAGCAAAACTATCCATGGAGCAAGTTAAACTTAGACTAGATACAGTTTCAGAATTAGGAGATGTAGTAGTTACACTCAGCCCATGTATGGCAATCATTAAAGGATTAAGTCCATCATTGAGTGGAATTATGCCAGAAGCAAATGCATCCATGCAAGACTTGTCACAAATACTAGGAGATGTAATGTCAGGATCATCTGTAGGAATTGGAGACAGTATGAGTATGCCAACTGAAACAAATGCAGATACATTAGCAATATTAGAAGAAGCACACAGTGTAATTGCAGGACAAACTAAATCATCAATACCAGATGTTCCAGATACACTCAAACAGCAAATTGCTCAGAGAAAAACAGATGTTTTTATCTAGACATCATTTAGATTTCTTTTTACTTTTCTGAATTAAAATTTTCTTTATTCTAGATATTGTAGGATAACTGTATCCACGTCTACGATAATTAGCAATCATCATTTTCCAATTTTTTAATCTCCATTGAGCTTGTTCAGTAGTAACTGAATGAACTTCTTTTTGGATGATACTTTTTCTTCCAACCTTTAGAGTGCCAGCATCTTTTGCAGACCATCTATTTTTTGCAAATTTCAGTCCAGAGAGAATCTCTACCACAGGCATTTCCTTGAAATACTCTTTGAGTTTTTTTAATTCAACATCGGTAGGTTTTTTTGAAATAGGTAATTCAATCGTAGGTTTTACCATGAAAAATAATCATATTCATGCTTTAAGAGAATCATGCTAAAGGAGAATTAACTAAATCAGGAAATTGTGTAAAGAAATTAAAGATCTAACAATTTATCGGGATGTTTGAATTTTTACAGATTGTCATATACATTCCAAATCCAATAATAATTGCCGCAAAAGTTGCCAATGGGATTAAAAGGAAAATGTTTGTTTTACGACCCATAGCAGAAATCAAAGTATCGACTATAAAATTGTCAGTGTTACTCAACTGTAATAGTAAACAATCCAACAGTCTTTGGATCTTGTAATTGAGTCACCATATTACGAGGTAACAGATCAGATGCCTTGTCACATTTTACAGCAAGAGTTCTTGGGCAAATAAAATCACTTTTCCTAATAACAATATCTTCAGTATGAGTCAAGACAAGATCAGGATGACCATGCCCTTCAATAACAAAGTCATCATCCCCAACTTTGATTGAAAAAGTTACTTTGGACTCTGGGCTTTTGAGTTTATTTTTTAATTCTTCAGGCAAATCTGCACAACTATATTTTGCATTCACACCTACAATGCAATCACCTTGCGGAGTCAAGTGAGATTCTTTGGTAATTTCTATTGTTTTTTGATGATTAGAACGAATATTTTCATGACCTGAAAACTCAATTTCAAATTTCATAAATCCATCATAAATTCAGTTTCAAATTAAGGTTTGATTAAGAATATTTCAAAGCACGCAGGCTCCGATCAAAGCAGTAATCAATCTCAATGGTGGGCATGGTTTAAATTGAATAATCAAAGCATTGCAATCAAATGCTTCCTGCACAACAAGGTTACGATAGAGCAATTACAGTATTCTCACCAGATGGTAGACTATACCAAGTAGAATATGCCATTGAAACCGTAAGAAGAGGAACAATTGCCGTCGGTGTAAAATGCAAAGAAGGAATTGTTATTGCAGTTGAAGAAAAACCAAGAAAATTACAAATATCAGATACCGCTCAAAAGATTTTCCAAATTGATGATCATGTAGGAGTAGCTGCAGCAGGATATATTCCAGATGCACGAAGTCAAGTAGATAATGCAAGATTCTTTTCTCAAAGTAACAAGATGGTTTATGATGAACCAGTTGAAGTTGAAACAATTGCTAAACACTTAGCTGATCAAAGTCAACAATATACACAATATGCAGGTGTAAGACCATTTGGTGTTGCATTAATTCTTGGAGGCGTTGTCAACAACACACCTCAATTGTATCTAACTGATCCTAGTGGAACATACATCTCTTATGATGCAATCGCAATTGGTTCAGGATCTGATCAAGTAACTGACTTTTTAGAAAAAACATACAAAGAAGATCTTTCACTAGATGATGCTGCAATATTAGCTTCTGCAGGAATTTACCTATCTAGTGAGGATAAAGAAGGAACAAGTCATATCAGAATGGCATGTATTAAAAAAGAAACAGGACTGTATGAATTAGTTTCAAACGAGCAGATTACAAAATACGCAAATGCTGCTAAAGAAAAATATCCACACGAGCAAAAATAATTATTCAGAGTACTTGCGAGATTAAATTACGTTGAAATTATCTGTTGCAATTCCCGAGTCTGCATTATCAGATGAATCGCTAAAAATTGACAAAACTAGAAAAATTTCAGTTCTAGCTAGAGCATGTGCAATTTTTAAAATTGATACAATCTATGTGTATCAAGAAGGAAAAACCAAAACAGACCCAGGACTAATGATAATGATTCTAAAATATTTAGAAACACCACAGTTTTTGAGAAGAAGATTATTTCCAAAAATGAATGATTTAAAATTTGCAGGAGTGCTACAGCCATTAAAAATTCCAAGTCATGTCACACCGGTAAACTCTAAAAAAATTAAGGCAGGAGACATTAGAGAAGGGATTGTTGTAAGTATGAAGGGGAAGAAATTTGTCGACGTTGGAATTAATCAGATGATTCAATACTATGGAGATACAACAAATGGGAAAAGAGTGACAGTCAAATTCAAGGAAGGATATCCCAGATTATCAGTTAAAGATATTGATAAAAGTGAAGTTCCGTCATATTGGGGATACTCTGTAAAAGAAAGAGCAAATTTGTTTTCAGTATTATCTGAATGGAAAGGAAACATCATCATAACATCAAGAAAAGGAAAACCAGTATCTAGCGAACAATTATCAAAATATACAAAATCAGATGAGCCCACTCTAGTTGTATTTGGTTCTCCTGAAAGGGGAGTTCATGAGATCATCGGGGGAAGAATGAACAAAGTTCAAAATGCAAAATCATTAAACTTTTTCCCAAACCAAGCAACTGAAACTGTACGTCTAGAAGAAGCACTACTTGGAACATTAGCAATAATTAACGCTAATAGATAATCAAAATATGCCTGAAAGAAAAAATTTCTTGTTTATGGCAATAGGATTTGGAATCATTGGGATCATTATTGGAGGATATACGATTTGGAATTCAGTGTCAGAATTAATTTCACCATAACAAATTAGGCATAGTTGGTTAACCTAAATTTTTTTAGTGGTTAACGATACCGCACATGGTTTAATAAAGGGAAATCGATGATGCGTTTTAGTCATGGGAGCTCGAAAACGACACCAACCACGTAGAGGAAGTCTTGCATACTCACGTAGAGTACGTGCAAAATCTATGGAGGCAAGAATTAGAGCTTGGCCAACTAGATCATCATCTGAAGAACCAAAAATTTTAGCACATTGTGGTTTCAAAGCTGGATGTGTTCAGATTGTAAGTATTGATGATCGTGACAAAGTTCCAAACGCAGGAAAGCAACTAGTAAGTTTAGGAACAGTGTTAGTAACTCCACCAGTATTGATTTTAGGAATCAGAGGATATTCAAAAGATCATGATGGAAAACATGCAGAGTTTGATGTTTATGCAGAAGACATTCCAAAAAGCATTGCAAAAGAAATTACAATTAAAAACATTGCAGGATCAATTGAGAATGCAGAATCAAGATTAAAGAAAATTAAAGAAATTTACGCAATTGTTGCAGTATCTCCAAGAGCTGCAGGATTAGAAATGAAGAAACCATATATTTTTGAAGCAATGGTTAGCGGAGGAGATATTGAAAAACAATTTGCTCATGTTAAAGAATCACTAGGAAAAGAAATTAAAATTGAACAAATTTTTGAAACTGGTGCAACTGTAGATGTTGCAGCAATTACAAAAGGTCACGGATGGCAAGGTACAATGAGAAGATGGGGTGTCAAAAAGAAACAACACAAATCAAGAAAGACAGTAAGAGAAGTTGGTTCATTAGGCCCAATCTCACCACAGAGTGTCATGTATACAGTTCCAAGATCAGGTCAAACTGGATTCCATCAAAGAGTAGAATATGATAAAAGAATTATGATTATGGGAAATACTGAATCAGATGAAATTAAAATTAATCCAGACGGAGGTTACAAACACTTTGGTTTAGTTAAAGGAGATTTCATTATTCTAAAAGGATCAGTTCCAGGAACTTACAAGAGATTAATCAAACTAAGAAGTCAAATCAGAAACGCTCCAGCAAAAGTTAACAAACCAAACATTTTGGAGGTTGTAATATAATGAAGACAACAACTTACACAACAACTGGAACCAAAGATACAGAAATTGAATTACCAGTAATTTTCTCAACACCATTTAGAAGAGAGTTAATTCACAAAGCTGTTACCAATTTAACATCACACAAATTCCAAAAACAAGGAAGAAAACCAATGGCAGGTATGGATGTAGTTGCAGACTCTAACGATCCTCCAACAGGTCAAGGCGTATCCCGTGTTGCAAGAATGCAAGGTGGCGGGGGTGGAAGACAAGGGCAAGGAGCCGAAGTTGCATCAACTAGAGGTGGAAGACAAGCACATCCACCAATTGTTGAAAAAGTCATCTACAAAAAACTAAACAAGAAAGAAAACAAACTTGCATTGTGTTCAGCAATTGCAGCAACTGCATCAAAAAACCTAGTGGAATTAAGAGGCCATAAAATCGAAGGTATTGAAACATTCCCAATTATTGTATCAGATGATATCGAATCAATATCTAAAACAAATGAAATTACCAAAGTGTTAGAATCATTGAAATTATCACAAGACGTCAAAAGATTGAATGCAAGAAAACCACGTTCTGGTCAATCAAGACTTAGAGGAAGAAGCAAAAAAGTTGGAAAGAGTGTATTGTTTGTAACTGCAGATTCTTCTAACCTATCAAAAGCAATAGGTGCACTACCAGGCGTAGAAGTAAGAAATGTAAAAGAACTAAGTGTTCTAGATTTGGCCCCAGGTTCTGATCCAATTAGATTAACAGTATATTCAAAATCCGCAATTGAGGAAATTGGAAAAATAAAATCAACACATCTTGAAGTAATGGTGAAAAGACAATGAATGTAGATCAAGCAATGAGAATAATCATCAAGCCATACATTACAGAGAAAACCTTTGCAATGGTTGAAAACGAAAGTAAAATTTGTTTCATAGTAGAGATATCAGCTAATAAATCAGAAATTTCAGAAGCAGTAACTACACTTTACAAACAAAAGGTCAAAAAAGTAAACACTGCAAGAACAATTTACGGCAAAAAAGCATTTGTTCAGTTTGAAAACACCGAAAAAGCCAGAGACTTGGCAACAAAGATAGGAATGCTATAATATGGACCATAAAACTCGAAGACTAACAGAGGAAATAAGAAATGGTTAAAGAATTTTTATACAGAGGTATTCCAAAAGAGGAATTAGACAGCTTATCCCTTGAAAAATTATTCTTATTATTCAATTCTAGACAAAGACGATCACTTACAAGAGGAATTACAGATGGAAAAAGAAAATTAATTGAAGAAATTAAATCAGCAAAAGCAGGAAAATTAAAAAATCCTATCAAAACTCACGTCAGAGATTTGATTGTTCTACCATACATGGTAGGAATTACAGTAAACACATTCTCAGGAAAAGAATTCCAACCAGTTCTAATTACAACAGAAATGATTGGACATTATTTGGGAGAATATGTAATAACAAACAAGAGAGTTTCACACGGTGCCCCAGGTGTAGGTGCATCAAGATCCAGTCTCTACGTGCCACTCAAGTGATTATTATGGGTAGATTCAATTACGCTTTCCAAAATTACGACCCAACTAGACATGTACGTTCTTCATTAAGAGAAAAAGACATTTCACACAAACATGCACGTGAAGTCGCAGTATCAATTAAAGGACTATCAATTGAAAAAGCAAGAGACTATCTCATTGCAGTAATAAATGGAAAAAGAGCAGTACCATTTAGAAGATTTAAAAATCAAGTTGGTCATAGACCAGACCCAGGAGTAATGTCAGGGCGATATCCACAAAAAACAGCAAAAGAGTTTATCAAAGTTTTAGATAATTTAGAATCAAACGCAGAATACAAAGGAATGGATTTAGATAGATTAAGAATTGTAAACGCAACTGTTCACAAAGGAGTCATTGTAAAAAGATTCATCCCAAGAGCAATGGGAAGAGCAACTCCAAAGAACAATGTATTAACTCATGTAGAATTGGTGGCAAAGGAGATTTAGAAATGTCTGCAGTCAAAAATGTAATCAAAGACAACTACAACATGATGTTACTCAAAGACTATCTTAGAGAAGCAATCAAGGATGCAGGATTCTCACATGCAGAAATTTCAAAAACCCCTGTTGGAACAAGAGTTGCATTACACGTAACAAGACCAGGAATTGTAATTGGTAGAAAAGGATCAGGTATTAGAGCATTAACGGATAAACTTGCATTAGACTTTGGATTAAAAAACCCACAAATTTCAGTAGTTGAAATTGAAAAACCAGAACTCGCACCTAGTGTAATGTGTAATCGAATGGCATCACACCTAGAAAGAGGAACTGCATTTAGAAGAGCTACCATGTGGACATTAAAACAAATTATGGAAGGTGGAGCAATGGGAGTTCAAATCACAATTTCAGGAAAACTTAGAGGAGATCGTTCAGCATTTGAAAAACACACTCAAGGAATTTTACCAAGAGCAGGTCATCATGCAGAAGTTGTCGTAGATGAAGACATTGCACATGTAAAAACAGCAATGGGATTAATCGGAGTTAGAATTAGAATTGCAAGAAAAGAAAGACTTATTCCAGAATTTGAAATGAGGGCAGATAAAACAAAGAAAGTAAAACAAGAACAAAAAACAGATAGTCCTAAAAAAATTAAAGTAGAAGAGATTGAAGTTGAAGGATCTAAAATTGAAGTTGTTAAAGTTGAAGGCAAAGAAGATACAGCCAAATCAGAATCAGAAAGAATAGCACTTGAAGCAAAGAAGATGGAGCACATTGAAACACTAGAAGAAGAGGAGGCCAAATTGAAATGACCAGACTAAGTATGAAAACAATTAATCAATTAAATGAAAAAGATCTTAAAAGTAAAATTCAAGAAACAAGAAGTGAACTTGCTAAACTAAGAATTGACGGATCCAAAGGAACATTGAGAAAAGAGAGCGGTAAACTAAAACCATTACGTCACGACATTGCAAGAATGTTGACAAGATTAACAGAATTGAGGAGAGAGAAATGATCACTTTGGACAATATTACTTCACACGAATTCATTGGATTAGACACAGAGATCATACAATCAACCAACCCACAAGTAGTAGGATTAAATGGAAGAATCATAAATGAAACAAAATCAATGTTCACAATAAATACAGAAAAAGGGTTAAAATTAATTGCAAAGTCTACAAATAATTGGAAATTTTCAATTAAGGGTCAAGACATTGTTGTAGATGGCAGTAAAATTGCAAAGAGACCATTTGACAGAATAGGAGGAAAACAATGACTCAAAATATAGGATTAAAGGTAAAAGAACCAACCAGAGAATGCGAAGATAAACACTGTCCATTCCATGGAGGTATGTCGATAAGAGGAAAATTATTCGATGGTAAAGTAACCGGAAGCAAAGCAAGACAAACCATTACTTTGCAAAAAGATGCACCAATTTACTTTAGCAAGTTTAAGAGATATGCAAGAGGAACAAGTACAATTCACGCACATGTTCCTGGTTGTATTGATGTTGAAACAGGTGATCATGTGTTAACTGCAGAATGCAGACCAATATCAAAATCTGTTTCATATGTAGTTGTGGAGGTTAAAGCATAATGGCAAAGCAAGCAGGTAAAGGAGTAGAAGAATTCCGACCATATGTTACTAAAGTAATTCCAATTGGAGCAAATATTGTATGTGCAGATAATTCAGGTGCTAAAATTTTAGAAGTAATTAACGTACCAAGACATCATACTAGATCATCAAGACTTGCATCAGCATCTGTCGGTGATTTTTGTAATGTTGTAGTAAAGAAAGGTCCTGCAGAATTAAGAAAGCAAGTTTATGGTGCAGTAATTATTAGACAAAAATATGCAGTTCGTAGATTAAACGGTGTAAGAGTTTGTTTTGAAGATAATGCAGCAGTACTAATCACTCCAGAAGGAGAAACAAAAGGAACAGACATCAAAGGACCAGTAGCAGCAGAAGCTTCAGAGAAATGGCCAAGAGTAGCTAACTTGGCATCAATGGTGGTATAATAAAATGAAACCAACTAAAATGCGCAACCAAATGATTTACCAGGCAACATTCCAAACAAAAAGTAAACAACTTGGAAGTGCACTTTCAAAAGAACTTCATAAAAAATATGGTAAAAGAAGTGTAAGAGTAATTGAAGGAGACAGTGTCACCATTCTAAGAGGAGAATTCAAAGGAGTAGATGGTAAAGTAGCTAAAGTATCAACTCAAAAAAGCAGCGTTGCAATTGAAGGAGTTAAAAAGGAAAAAACAAAGGGAGATAAATTTGACGTTTACATTCACACATCCAATCTAGTTGTCACTTCACTTAATGGTGAAGACAAATGGAGAATTTCAAGATTAGAAGGAAAAGATCCAAGAAAACAACCAAAAACAACCACAAACAAAGATGAAACCAAATCAGAACCAGTTAAAGAAGCCACTAAAGAAACAAAAGTAGTAGATAAAGTCAAAAAAGAAGGAGATAAAGAATAATGGTAAGCATAGCAGGTAGTAAAAAACTCAAACGACAAATGGCACCACAATTCTGGGGAATTGCCAGAAAAGACAAGAGGTTTGTAATTACAGTAAAACCCGGTCCACACAAAAAGAATCACTCCATACCAACAGCAGTATTTCTTAGAGACATGCTCAACATCGTTACAAGTCTTAGAGAAGCAAAAGCAGCAATTTATTCAGGTAGAGTAAAAATTGATGGAGTTGTAAGAAAATCACTTCATCATGCAATAGGATTAATGGATGTTGTAGAATTAGAAGATGTTTCAGATATTTATCGTCTAGTTCCAACTGAAGACAAATTACTAAAACCAATCAAAATTAACGAATCAGAGAAATCTAAAAAACTTGTAAGAGTTACAAGCAAAACAACAATCAATAAAGGAAAATTACAAATTGGATTCCATGACGGACGTTCAACAATTTCAGATACCAAAGTAAATGTTGGAGATTGTTGTCTAATACAAGTCCCAGAACAAAAAATTATCGAAGTTATCAAATTAGAAACAGGTTGTCAAGGTTTAGTTACACGAGGAAATAATGCAGGTCAAATTGGTAAAATTGAAACCGTTGAAGAAGGAACATTCATTCTTCCAAAAAGAGTCATCCTTTCATTAGGAGATAGAAAAATCGAAATACCTGCAGATTTTATTATGCCAATTGGAAAAGGGGAGCCAATAATTCAATTAAAGTGATCATATGTCCCAAGTAACAGAATCCCCAATGAGAAAAATCTCTTTAGAGAAAGTCGTATTAAACATGGGTTTAGGTAAATCAGGTGACGTAATCACCATCGCACAAAAAGCACTAGAACAAATTTCTGGAAAAAAACCATCTGTACGTAATGCAAAAGCAGCATACAGAGATTGGGGAGTTAGAAAAGGCGAACCAATAGGAGTAGCAGTTACAATTCGTGGAGAAGATGGTATGGCATTACTAAAAAGACTACTAGAAGCCAAAGGAAATACAGTTAACGGAAGATCATTTGACAACTTTGGAAACTTTTCATTTGGAATTAATGAACACATAGACATTCCAGGAGTAAAATATGATCCACAGATAGGAATTTTGGGTCTTGGAATTTCAATAGCATTAACTAGACCAGGATATGGAATTAGAACACGAAGTAAACACAAAGCTAGTGTTGGAAAAACTCACATTATCAAAAATCAAGAAGCAAAAGATTATCTAGCAAAAGAATTTGGAGTGACAGTAACATAATGGCAAAAGATAGATCCTACGAAACAACAGGTAGAAAGAAACATGACTTTGGTAGAGGTTCAAGATGGTGTAAAAGATGTGGAGATTACACCGCAGTTATTCAAAAATATGATTTAATGTTATGTAGACGATGCTTCAGAGAAGTCGCAACATCTTTAGGGTTCAGGAAAAATAAGTGATATAACATGCCAGCAACAAACATCTTAGCAAATCTATTTGTCACACTTTACAATAATGAAGCCAGAAGGAAATCCGACTGCGTGATTCTCCCCACATCAAAATTGGGAATTGAAGTGTTAAAGACACTTCAAAAAGACGGCTATATCGGAGAATTTGAACATATTGATGATAAGAGAGGAGGAAAATTCAAAATCAAACTATTAGCAAAAATTAACAAATGCGGTGCAATATCCCCAAGATTCAAAGTCAAAAACGACGAATACAATAGTTGGGAGCAACAATATTTGCCTGCATACGACAGAGGAATGCTTCTTGTAACAACAAACCAAGGAGTAATGTCTCATCATGATGCATCACAGAAAGGAATTGGAGGATTTTTGATAGGATATGTCTACTAAACAACAAGAAGAATTTGAAAATCAGGTAGATATTCCTGAAGGGGTCACAGTTACAGTAAACAAACACATGGTATCATTTGTAGGACCTCTAGGAAAAACACACAAAAGTTTCAGAAGTATTCCAATAGATGTCAAAGTCAGTGAAGGTAAAATTTTACTCAGTGCAATTGAACAAAAGAAAAAAGATTATGCAATTCTACACACTGCAAGATCAATTATCAGAAACATTTGTGAAGGTTTAGTGACAGGATATACAATTAAAATGAAAGTTGTATTTTCCCACTTTCCAATCACAGTCAAAGTTGAAGGAAAAAATGTCTTAATTGAGAACTTTCAAGGAGAACGTGCACCAAGAATTACACATATTGTAGGTAATACCAAAGTAATTCCTAAAGGAGAAGACGTTGTTCTTACCGGAGAAGTGTGGACAGATATTACTCAAACTGCAGCAAACATTGAACTAAAATCCAAAGTAAAGAACAAAGATCATAGAGTTTTCCTTGATGGAATCTATGTATTTGAAAAGAAAAAAGGTATAGAAAAATAGAATTTTAATTTTCAAATGACTCTAGACCCTGAATTTTCAAAACAGACAACTGATTTAATACAACAAACATTAGAGTTATACAAATCGGCAGGAGCATCTCCAAGAATTGGCGAAACATGGGAATGTGGCAACATTGGAGACTTTTTGTGTGGATTTTTTGTAGGAGAGATGGTCGGTTCTGCCCTAAGTGCATTCCAAATTGTTCATCAAAGAGAACCAACTGCAGATGAACATCTAGAAATCATAGAACTTGTTGAAAGTCATGCAAAAGAAATCAAAGAGTTTTTTGCAAAATTTAACTAAACATATTCCAATTTTAGCTCATTTTGCATAGTCGCAAAGATTAAATCACTTTTGCCAAAGTCTTATCTTGTGCCTCCCTAGCTCAGCGTGGTAGAGCAACCGGCTGTTAACCGGTTGGTCACCAGTTCAAGTCTGGTGGGAGGCGCTCTTATTTCTAAACTCGAGTTTTGAAACATTATTTTTACATACTTGCAGTATAATCAAGATACAAGATTAATTATATTTCTAAATTCGAATTTAGAAACATTGATCGGTTGTTAGCAATTAGTTTACACAATTAGACAACGTAGATCTAATACATGATCGCACATTAACAATAATGCAGGAGGTTTACATTGGTCAGAACTAGAAGGGCCAACAGATATTGTGTGGATTGTAGTGCAAGATTGGTGTATTATCCAAGATTATCAAATCCAAAAGCACCAAACGAACACAGAGTGCTAGTGTATGCATGTCCAGATTGTACAGATGACTTTGAAAAACCAAAAATGTTTTCTATAAAACGTAATCAGGTAGAAGATCCTTTAGAAACAGTTGAAATAGAAATTACACAGTTGCAGAAAAAAGCAATAGTCGCAAAATAAAGGTAAAAAATAATGGCATATCCAGAAAAACCAAGAAGCAATGTATGGTTTTTGTTACCAATTTTTTTCGGGGTTATAGGAGGAATAATTGCATTTTTTATTTTACGACATGACGATCCACGTAAAGCAAAAAATTGTTTGTATCTAGGAATTGCTTTCATGATTTTTGGAATCATCCTGAATGTATTCATTGCAGCATCCATTCCAGGTTTAGATTCAGGCTTCAATGTAAACGTCTAAGAAGAAATCAATTGTTTTCAGGTAAAGGCAATCATTATTTCTAAACTCGAATTTAGAAACATTCTAAATTTAGCATGGCAATCATTATGATTTAGAATCATATAGAACTAGTTTGAGAGATTTTCTATGAGTGCATCTAGAATGCGAGATAATGTTGAAAGATGGGTTATCCATGAAGGACTTTCTTTTGATGAAGTAAAAAACCCTGAAAATAATTTTCAAATTCTCGTAAAACATGCAGGGCAATCTGGAATACCAGTAGATGTGTTTGAACCAAAAGGACAACCAGGAATTTTAGTTATTGGAGCAAAAGTAGTAATGAAAAATAATCAAATTGCAAGATATTTAGGATTTAGTGCAGAAGAAAAAGAAAAATTTGAAAAAAAAGTTACTGATTTTTGTAATTCAATACAGGTAATTAGTAAAATAATCACCGAAGATGGAAAGCAAAAAGTTGGAGTTTATGTGGTTTTAGATGACAAAGAGAACATCAATCAACAGACAATGCTTGAAGCAGTAGATAGTGTATCAGAAAAATACGATAAAACTGCCAGATTTTTGCTAAAAACATTTTAAAAAATAGACGATTTATCAGTCCTTCGTGGCTCTTTTATTATAAATTAACCAAGATATAACATGAAAACAACAATTATTACAAAAAAATACACAACAACATGCAAACCAAAAACAAGTTTCATTGAAAGCCAAATTTTAAGATTCAAGGCTTCAAAAAACAAGGTTTTTGTTTTGACAGTTATTGCAACTTTGATGGTGTTTGTAAAATGAATGCCTTCAACATCATGCTCAGACATGCTACAAAAAAATACGAGATCAATGTAAGCATCAAAGTCAATAAACTACAACTTGAGAACCAGGCTACAAAATGGGAGGCAATTAAGAATTGAACATCCTCAAAATGATAGACGAGATTCTTGAAACATATGAAGTCAAAGAGGTCCGAACAAATGAATAATATCTTCAAAATGATTGGACTTGCCTTGGCAGTGCACTATATTGTAAAAACAGTCCACAAAGAATTGAAGTGACAAATGAATAAAACCCCTAAAAGGAGAAATTTTAGGGGAAATATCATTTATTCACATCACAGCATATCACAACATATCATATGAAAAATAGAAAACAGATCATTCGCCGTTCTAAAAATATAGACAAAATACAACTTTGTGTCTAATTTTTCTTCTAAAACCCCCCTTATTTCACATCAAATGTGTGTTCAAATGGACAAGCAACCAATGAAATCAAAAGTTATTCAAAATTAAACATGATAAACTCGGTTCTACAGATTAATGAGACTGCAATAAACGAGTCATTTGAATCCACAAATAACATATTTGATCAGTTCAGATTGTTTACATCCAGTGTATTTTCACAAATTTTTGAAGGAATTACCATGATGTTAGAAAACTTTCTAAAATAAACAATTTTACAAAATTAAGCCTAGGCGTTAAACCCCCCCTGAAAAATACATGTTTTAGGCATAATGTGAAAATTTCAAAATCAGGCGTTTTGTGGGGGGGGTTAACACTTGTGCCTAGATACAATATGCAACCCCAATTCCACCAAGCTCTCCTAGCTAAAGGTGTATGATCTTTTAGTGTCGTGCGTAAAAGCTAAACCCCTCTAAATTAATGAAAAAATAAAAGAAAAAAGTGGTTTATGTGAAACCAACTGGATCTACTGTAATGTTTACACCGTGTAGAAGTACAAACATTATCATCAACAACAGTAAATCCTACTGCCCCATCTAACTCGTCAAGAGTTACTCCTGCTTGATCAGATGCAATATTCAAACTCAAAGAATTACCTTTGATTTGAATTCCACCCTGAGATGTACCTAAACTCATAACACAGAAGTCAGAAGATTGACCTTCTTGTCCCAATACACCTGGGGGTTTTGAGGTAAAATTAGACACAAAAGAGGGCAGTTTCAACTATATACCAAAAATAATGCATTATCATTAATGGGCGGAATTGGCATTGTAATAGTAATTGGAGCAATTGTAGCTTCAATGGGACTTGCAATGATAATGTATACACAGTATACAACTAATTTCATAGAGTCAACAGTTGGAGAAACAATAACTGTAGGACCAGTAGAATATGTTGTGACTTTTGAGGGAACACATGAGGGAAGCAAAGAAGTTTCACCTGAAAACACATTTGTAATGATTGGAATCACTGCAAAAAACATCGGGGATGAAAAAACTCTGTTTTCAGGAGGTCAATTATACATTGTTGATGAAAAAGAACAGAAACATGAAGCAATTTATGGTGAATTTTCATCCAAAGATCTACTAATAGAATGGTTAGAGCCAGGTGAATCAATTGAAAGAACAACACAGTTTGATATTCCATACGATGAAGAAAAACAATACAAGATAATTATTCGTCCGCAAAAAGAACAATCAACTGTTGATACAGCTTTGATCTGTATTACAAATTGCTGATCGTAAATTTTAAAAAAACAAAAAAAGTGTCAAATTTTTCTATATGTGACGTAGTAATGTGTGACTTTTACCATATAACACAGATGATTTTTGCAAACAGTCATGGCAGTATCCAAAGCCAAAAGAGCCGAAGCAGCTAAAAAAGCAGCAAGAACTCGAAAGAGGAATGCAGCTAAAGCAGCAGCTGAAGCATTAAAGGCCGCAGCAGCACGTAAGAGAAAGGCAGCAGCAACTCGAAGGAAGAATGCAGGTACAACTGCACCAAAGAGAAAAGCAGCAAAAAGAAAAGCCGCTCCAAAACGTAAAACTGCAGCTAAACGAAAAGCAGCTCCAAAGAGAAAGGCAGCACCAAAACGCAGAGCCGCTCCAAAGAGAAAAACTGCAGCCAAAAAAGCAGCTCCAAAGAGAAAGGCAGCAAAAAGAAAAGCAGCACCAAAAAGAAAAGCTGCTCCAAAACGCAAAGCCGCTCCAAAGAGAAAGGCAGCTAAACGTCGACGTTAAGCTGTCTATGCTATCTTTTTTAAAATCCGCCCTACTGAATGTATTATATTTCTAAACTCGAATTTAGAAACATTCTAAATTATCACTCTGACATCTTTAATTCAGGCAAGATGAAAACTTTGTTTGGTTTTATTTTTAAAATTACTCTTTTTTCATCATCACGTTTGAAAGGATAATGTTCACGACCCATGTATTGCTGTGTTAGTTTGTCTGCATGTTTGTAATCATAATCTGGAATTAGTTCTTCCACAGTTCCGCGAATTGTTGTCATGTCAAGCGGATTATCTTTTGACACAACTGAAACTGCAACACGAGAATCACGTAAAACATTTTTGTGTTTAATTCTTCCCTCTGCAGTGTTTACCAAAACATATCCATCCTCATAATTTGCCCAAACAGGAGAAACTTGCGGAGAACCATCTTTCATGATAGTTGCAATAAAGACCAAGTTTTTTTCAGAAAATAATTTTACAACCTTCTCATCCATCAATTTTTACTATTTCATGCAGTTGATAATGGTTTTGGAATTTTGCATTCAAAAATGGATTTTTTTGTCTCTTTTTTACATATTCTAGAAGAAAATCAAAATCAATGTTTGATCGATTTAAAACAATAGTAAGGAGAAATTAAATCCCAGAATTATTTTTTGCCTGATTTTTCAAGAACATTAGTCATTGCTCTATTCATTATTTCCATTACCAAGTATTGTGAATATTCTTTAGATTTCTTGCCCTTGGATTTTGTCGTTTTTGGGGTCAATCCTTTGAGAATGTTCTCAATTTTATCAGACGTGTTGATGATGACTTTGGAATATGTAGAATCAAAATCCTCAGGAGTCTGAAAATCCAACAATTTTGTAGATGTGCTGTAGAATTTTGTAATTGCTCCACGGGATTCCTCAATTCTTGCAATTTCAATTAGTCCAGATGCTTTTAGAATTTCTAAATGATGACGGACAGTAGTTAGTGCTTTTTTGTATCCTGTCTTTTTTAGAGCAGTAGAAATCTGATCAGCTGATAATGCTTGATGATATAGAATTTCAACGATTTTTGCCCGTGCAGGGTCTTCTATTGCACGTGCGTGTCCAGTACTTGTTGTAACGGTACGATTAACTTTGATTTGCTTTTCTAGTAATGTAGACATACAGAATTACCTTTCAATCCGATCTAAAAGATCATCGTATCATATTTTTTTGTCTAATCGCATCAATTTTTGTTTACTCTAAGAACCATTGTACCGGTACCATAATCATGCTAACCAGTACAAAGTATATTGTAGTGCATCTAACAGGATTGAAAGCACTACAATGAATATGGTATAGGTAGTATAATTATTGTAACGGTTTTAAAAATTTCAAAAAATATCAAAAAAGGCAAATCCTGAAAACATTATCCCCAAATCACCTACCAGGACGATATTTTGCAAAGGGTCAAAAATAAAATTCGAGTTGTATACTAGCTTCTAGTCAACAATGAATTGACAATTGGAGTTACAGAGAATGTCCAGTTAGTTTCTCATATGCTGTGACATAACGTTGTGTCATCTTTGAAATAATTTCTTGTGGGATTTCAGGAGCAATAGGTTCTTCTCCAGCATCACGTTGATCATCAAATTGTTTTTGGTATCCATTGGCAGTTAACCAATCTCGTAACAGTTGTTTGTCATATGCCTCTTGTATTTTTCCAACCTCAAAGGAATCTTTAGGCCATAATCTATATTCATCAGGTCCAATAGAATCACCCAATGTAATTTGACCGTCTAACAATCCAAATTCTAATTTTAAATCAGCCAGGATAAATCCCGCATCATCTGCAATTGTAGCCATCTTTTTGTAAATATCAATAGATGTATTTTCTAACCAATTGTATTGCTCTTCAGTAACTAAATTCATCTCCAATGCTTTTGTTTTATTTATTGGAATGTCATGTTCAGATTTTGTAGTAGGATCAAATATCGGCTCTGGGAGTTTTGCAGCCAATGTAGTATCTGTTCCTTCAGGTACTGTTACCTCACCCTTTTTCCATCTGCTAACTAGACTTCCATAGAAATAGCCTCGAACCACACATTCTATTGGCAGCATTTTCATCTTTTTTACAACAATCTCAGTATCAGACTCTCTCCTAATGAAATGATTTGGAACAGATAATTCGTTAAACCAAAACTCTGCAAATTTGCACAAAACTTCCCCCTTTTTAGGAATATCTTGTTTGAATTTTACATCATATGCAGATACCCTATCAGAGAATTTGAATAAAATACTAGATTCATCCACATCGTAAAGATCCTTTACTTTGCCACTAGTAAGAAATTTCAAACAATTATGGCTAATATTAATAGAATTTAACTGCTAGTGGTATAATCAAGAAGAAATATACCAGTTTAGAGACAAATTAGCATATGAGTAACCTTGATGAATCAATAGGGAAAATACTTTTGGAACTTCAAAAGGATGATCCTGACACATTCAAAAAACTCATGAAGAAAGCTCAAGAGGAAAATCCAGAACTTTTTGATAATAGTCTTGATGAAGAAAATAAAGAGATTGACGAGTATAATCGCAAAGTAGACGAATATAACGATAAGGTCGATAAAGAACAGTGAAAATGGGATTCGAATTTAACTCAAATCTTACTTGAAAAATACTTGTTGGTATGAGCATCAAAACATCTCACAGAACAAAAAGTAGAACCTTTGAAAATACAATCATCTCCACAGTTTTTGCATTTTATCATTAACAAAGTATGAAATAATTATAATAATTAAGTATTATCATAATCAAATTTTATTCAAAACATTTTAGAAAGAAATTGCGGATCTATTGGACTTTGACGCCGTTCCAAAAAGCCACCATTCCTTTGATTTTAGAGGCAGCATCGTTTGGTTCAGCATAATACCATGCACAATCCTTGTTTGTTTTTCCATTAACATCGACAGAATAGTAATTTGCCATTCCTTTCCAGCCACAAACAGTAGTCAATTCAGTCTTTTTGAAATATTCTTGTTTGATAGAGTCAAATGGGAAATAATGATTTCCATCTACCACAACTGTTTCATTACTTTCTGCAATTACTGTATCGTTCCAGATTGCTTGCATGAATAAAGAATATTTTAAACCATATTTAATGAAATCTCCAAATAGAGATTTTAGATTTTTGCTTTAACTTGCTCACGTTTAGTAAAATCAGGCTCTATTCCCAATGAATCATAATTTCCTGAAGAGCATGTAAAGCACATTGAATCCTTTGGCATTCCAACTGCATTTGCCAAATTTTCAGCATCATTATATCCCAAAAAATCAACACCAATACTTTGTCTTACCATCTCAGTGATTTCATCACTTGTCATAGTTTTTCCATCAGTAAATGTAGCAAGCTCTTCTTGAGAGGGGAAATCAATTCCAGCATAGCAAGGATAGTTAATTTGTGGATATGTAATCAACATGCTAATTTTTTTAGCACCTGCACGACGAAGTGCCTTGATAATAGCCTTAGAACTAGTACCTCTAACTAAACTATCATCAATTACTACCACGTGTTTGTCTTTGATAATTTCACTAATTGGAATAATCCAACGATTGATTTCAACTCTATCACTTTGATGAGGTTCAATGAAACTTCTCAAGGGACCTTTCTTGCTATATCTGTCTTTTAGAAGACCTTCGTCAAAAGACACACCGAGTTCTTGCGCATACCCCAATGCGGCAGGTCTGGCAGAATCAGGTACAGGGATTACTAAATCTGCGTCTTTGATTGGAAATTTCTTTGCCATGAATTGCCCAATTTTTTTTCTTGAAACGTAAATGTTGTGTCCTTCCATGTTACTTGACGGATGTGCAAAGTAAGTAAATTCAAAAGAACAATGTGCACGAGAAGTATCAGTTGAAAATAGTTCAGTCTCTAAACCAGCCTGACTTAATTTGATCAATTCGCCTGGAACTACATCTCTTTGTAAAGTTGCGCCAACAGCAGTGACTGCAGCTGATTCAGAAGTTACAATGTATGTATCATCAGATTCCTTGTGTCCTAAAACCATAGGGCGAAATCCCTTTGGGTCTCTAGCAGCATATACAGAATTATCATCAGAGATAAAAGTAAAACAATACGAACCTACCATTTCATTTTTTAGAATAGACAGCGCTTTTCCCATTTCACCATTTTCAGAAATTAGTGAAACAAGTCTTTGGGCTGCAACCAGAGTATCACTTGCATTTTGTGGAGTAAATGAACATCCTCCAACCAAGTTAGATAGTTCTTGCGCATTGGCAATAGTTCCGTTATGTGCAATGCAGAGATCCTTTACTTTCAAAGGTTGTGCATTATCCAGAGTACTGGTACCCATTGTAGAATATCTAACATGTCCAATTACACATGGAGATGCATATTCTTTGGCAATTTTTTTAAATTCAGATGAAGAGTGAGATACCAATCCCACTTTTTTAAATGGAGGTTTGTTTGGAACTGCAAATCCCCAAGCTTCTTGGCCCCTATGTTGTAAAGCCCGTAAAGCATCAAAAACCATTGGAACAACATTCTGTCCAGTTAAACTGTAAATTCCAACGACTCCACAATTTTCCTTAACTTTAGGCAATTCTAAAGAGTCTCCTTAACTACAAAAGATAAGAAAAGGTTAGAAAAAGTGTAAAACTCGGCTGAAAAATCAGATAATGACTCCATCCCCTGATGCATTACTAACTTTAAGCAATAAAAACGCTGATCACTTTAAGCGATCAGAAATCTATTAGTTTTTCTTTGATTTTTTCTCAGTTGTCTTTTAAATTATTAATTAGTTTTTTTACCGTGTAAAACTAGATTTGGAAGTGCATGTAGCCAAGTTTCATGTGCTTTCTCAACATCAAGATCAATTACAGATTTTGTACCGTTGTTGAATTGAATTTTTTTACCGCCAAACTGACCAATTTGAGCAAATGAAACATTGTTCTCATTAAGAATACTTTGAATTTTTGAGAGATTTTCATTGTCAAAAGATATCAAATATCTAGAATGACTTTCAGAAAACAATATCCTGTCAACATCTAGTTTTTCACCAGGAACTTTATCCAATGATACATTACAGCCAATTTGATTAGTCATGCAAATTTCAGATACAGCAATTGCCAATCCTCCTTTTGAGCAATCATGTGCTAATTTGATGAGATTTTTATCAATGATATCAAGAACAGATGTCATATTTTTCTTTGAATCTGCAAAGTTAACTGAAGGACATTTTCCACCTACAAATTTGTGAACATATTCAAAGTATTCAGAACCGCCAAGTTCATCTTTAGTATCACCGATAATTAGTAGACAATCATTATTTGAGATTTTTTGAGGGACAGAAGGTTTCTTCTCAATCAATCCAATAACGCCAATGACAGGAGTTGGCTTTATTGAGCCCTTAGGAGTCTCATTATAGAGACTAACCTTTCCACCAACACATGGAATTTCAAAAGATTTAGCAAAATCGGTTAATCCCTTTAATGATTCTAAAAAGGTCCAGAAAATTTCAGGATCATTTGGATTACCAAATTGAAGATGGTCAAGCATTCCAATTGGTTTTGCTCCAGTGCATACAACATTTCGGCATGCTTCCTCAAAGCAGCCAATTGCACCTTCGCGGGGATTAATGTAGCATTGTTTTGGATTACCATCAATTTTTGCAGAAAGATATTTTCCATTATCTAATCGCAATACAGAGGCATCGGCTCCAGGCTTTACGACAGTTCTAATCCCAACTTCATGATCATATTGTCCATAAACCCAAATCTTGCTTGCAATGTTTGGTGATGCAAGTAACTTCATCATTAGTTTAGAATAATCAGAGATAGATTCAAAATTCTTTTCAGTTTCAATTGTTTTCAAATAAGTTGGTTCCTTTGAAGGTAAATCAAGTAAAGTGGCATTAGCTACAAAATCAGCAGGTAAATTAGCAACTGTTTTTTCGCCTTTTTTAATATGCACCTGATTATTAAAATTCACATCGCCAATCACAGAACAACCAATACGGAATTTGTTACAAATTTCTTCTAATTTTTTGAGTTTTGTTTTACTTGTAACAATTAACATTCTTTCTTGAGATTCAGAAACCATAATTTCATCTGGATTCATATCAGATTCACGAGTGTGAACCTTGTCAACATCCATCTCAATCCCTATCTCCATGGCATCAGCAGTTTCTGAAATAGCGCAAGATAAACCACCACCGCCAAGATCCTTCATGGCATGAATCAATCCATCACTTCGTGCTTGTAAAACTGCCTCAATGATTAATTTTTCAATAAATGGGTCAGGAATTTGAACAGCAGAACGGTCTTCAGATTCTAATGAATCAGATGCAAATTGAGATCCACCAATACCATCTCTACCAGTAGAACCACCCATTAATACAACAACATCCCCTTCCTCAACATGGTTTTTGATCAAATTTTCTTTTTTACCAAAACCTAATGCAGCGACATCTACCAGTGCATAGTTTTCATAGCATTCATCAAACTCTACTTCACCACCAATGGTTGGAATACCTAAACAATTTCCATAATCAGCAATTCCAGTAACAGCATTTTTGAAAAGCCATCTTGCTTGCAAATCATTTTCAATATTTCCAAATCGTAGTCCATCAAAAATTGCAATAGGTCTAGTTCCAGCAGATAAAATATCACGGATAACTCCCCCAACACCAGTTGCAGCACCACCATATGGCTCTACAGCAGATGGGTGATTATGACTTTCAATGTGTGCAGTTACCACATATCCATCACCAACATCTAAAACTCCAGAATCATATCCTTTCTCGTTAATTACAAGTGGTCCATCCATTGGCAACATTTTCAGATGTCTTTTTGAAGATTTGTAAGAACAATGCTCAGACCATTCAGCAGCTACAATCTGAAGTTCCGTAGAAGTAGGATCCCTGCCAATTTTTGATTTTAGTTCAGCTAATTCTCTTTCTTCTAGACTCATTTACTAACACCCATTTTTGTCAACAATGATTCAAAGATAAGAGAAGAAGGTTTGTTATCAACAGGATTGATATCAGATTCTACGGCTCTTTCAGGATGAGGCATCATACCAACTACATTTCCAGCCTCATTACATACCCCTGCAATTCGATTTGCAGAGCCATTTACAACCTCAGAATATCGGAAAACAATTTGATTTTTCTTTTTCAATTCTTTCATTGTATCGTCATCAACATAATATCGGCCCTCGCCATTAGCTATAGGGATAGGAATTTTATCATTTAGTTTGAATTGATTTGTAAACGGAGTTTTGTTATTTTCAACAATCAGATTAGTCCATTCGCACATAAAATTCAGAGACTCATTTTTGAGCAATACTCCTGGAAGTAATCCAGATTCCACAAGTATTTGAAATCCATTACACACACCCAAAATAGGAATTCCTTTTTCAGCCATTTTTTTAACATCTTTGATAATTGGACTGTGTGCTGCAATTACGCCAGCTCTTAATCGATCACCATAAGAGAACCCACCAGGAAGAATTACAGCGTCAATATTTGCAGGTAATTCTTTTTCATGCCAATAATACTCGGCATCAAGATGAAAAACATCAGTTAGTACATGATACATATCCCGATCACAATTACTACCAGGAAAAACAACTACTCCAACTTTCACAATTGTTTTAACATTTGGAGATACTAATACTATAGGATTAATTATTAATTAAATGATAAAGAAAACTCTTAAGATCATAGAAAATTTGTCATTGTGTTGAGTAATCGCCGTACGGGATTATCTTTGATAATAGCTTCAGCCATTATTGGAATAATTACTATAAGTTTGGATAGTTTACCAGAAATGGCAATTGTGCCACTTTTAGCAATTAGTAGTATTGGTTTTGTCAGTGGTGTAGTTCTGCTTAATTATAAAGCAAAACATTCCAAACGGGATAGAAGTAAATTCAAAAGAACAAACACCAAGTCTTGGGATTCTTAATTTTCAAATACATCAAGAGTAACTTTGCTGACCATAGGATTGTATATTCTCAAATCATCACAAATTTCTTTAACTTTAGACTGTGCAGATTCTTTATCTTTTTCTTGAATTGTGAATTTTAGCATTTTTGCAGTTTTGATTTTTGATACTGTTTCATGTGTTCCTTTGAGAACTAAATCATTTAGAATAGTTTCCCCTTCAGGGTCACTAATGCCAGGCTTGTTTTCAATTGTCACATGAACACTAAAAGTTGCCATTAACAAGTTAAAAGACAGAATTGAGGTTAATCTATCTTCCGAATAATATTGTATTTTTATAGTTATTTTGAGATATAGACTAGGTTTTCAGAACTGAGGACTTGTGTTGTTATGATATCTCCCGGCCCAGTTTTGATTACTCTGAATTCATATTTTCTTTTACAAACTCTGTATATTTTCGGTAAAGACCAGATTGATAATGAGGATTTTCAATTATCAGTAATTTGTTTTTTAAATCTTCTTTTGATTGATACATCTCTTTCTCAAAAATTCCCTTCTCATCAAGAGTTATGCAGATATCTTGCCATGCAAATACTTCTTTGAAATTCCTGTTGGCAGTAGCATAATACACATACAGTAATCGAAGTTTGTTGTATTCATCCAAAGCCATCTGTTTGCCAAGAATGTAATTTCTTTTCAAAGTTTTAAAATAAATCAGACCTTCGGCAGTCAATACATAATCAAAGAGTTTTGGATAATCATCAATCTCTATTGGATATAGGGGATTTTTTGGAGATTGCATCTAATTAGAAATAGTGTTATCCTTGAATTATTTTTGTTTTTAATCTAGATTTTGAATTTTTTTAACCCTTCATTTACAACTAAATTCAAGACGTGTGAAAAGCTAACAGATTTTGTAGATGATCTGATCATTTTTGCTTGAATGTTTCGTAGTTTTTCAGTATTCATAGTATCCAATACTATAGTTATTCTATTTCCCACACATCAATTACCTCGATTTACTATAAAAGAAGACCATTTTGTTCAGTCACATAGAGATGGAATTTATATCAGATAATTCTCAATATTTCATAATGGCAAAAGGTAGAATGAGATACTGGAAAATTACATCTGAGGAATTAGCAGGCTATGCATATGATGTAAAGAATTTGCTAAACTGGGAAATCAAATGTATTAGAGAGCCAGAAGACGAGGCTCATTTTATCGGTGTTTTCATGTATAGAAATGGAACAGCATATGATTATGAATCAGTCAAAGGAATCTGTTATTTTTACAACAACATTGACAGAAAAGAACTTCCAGAAATTACTAAATTCCTTCAAGGGAAATACAACGGTAAAGAAATGGAAAAAGGAGATAGAATCATCCTAAAAGGTTCTGACGAAATCTATTCTGCAACAGACATTTCAAATTTGGCAAAAGAGATGGAGGCAAAATTCAATGTAAAAGCAGTCATATCATTGGAATTTGGAGACATTACTGCTGAAGCACTCAAAGAAGCAGGACTGCCAGAATCAAAATTACTACCAATCCCGACATAATTATTATAGTTTAGAGTTAAAGAAAACAAATGTCCGAATTGGATGGCATTAATCAACATCTTGAAGAATTAAGAAAACGTCTAGTTAGAATTGTAATCGTTATTGGTGGAATTAGCGCAATTTTACTAATGTTTCATGCAGAGCCATTTCAAATTAATGAATTCACTTTGTATTATCCAACAATTGAACCAACTCACAATATGGCAGCACAAATCACAAATCATATGAGAATTAATCTAGTTCCAGAAAATGTAGATTTGATTCAAACAGCACCAGGACAAGCATTCTTTGCTCAAATGTATGTTGCAGCACTTGTCGGAGTTGTCTTAGGAATGCCAGTGATCATAAAAGAATTGGTAGGATTCATCAAACCGGCATTAAAAGAAAATGAAATCCATGTAAGCAGAAGCATTTCATTACCTGCATTAGGATTATTTGTTGCAGGTTGTGTATTTTCTTATAATTTTGTCATCCCATACATGCTAGATTTTTTGTATAGGTATGGTGAAGGAGCAGGACTGATTACTTTTCTTAATGTAATGGAATTTGTAACATTTGTATTGCAATTTTTGCTGGCATTTGGTTTTTCATTTCAACTTCCTCTTGTAATGTATGCAGTATCAGCATCAGGGATAGTAGATGCAGATTTTTGGAGAAAAAATATCAGATATGCAATAGTGATCATAGTGATCTTTGGAGCAGTAATTACTCCAGATGGAACAGGGGTAACAATGATGTTTGTTGCAGGTCCAATGATTGGATTGTATGCAGCAGGCATGATCATAATTGAGCGTAGAGCCCGAAAGAAGTCTAACACTTAAATCTGAAATAAGCAAATATTTTGTAAATGCTAGGAACTACTGAGATTGTCGTATTAGTTGTAGTAATTGGCGTATTGATTTTTGGTGCAAAAAAGATTCCAGAATTAGCAAAAACATTTGGTAAGGCAAAAGGAGAATTTGAGAAGGGGAAAATCGAGGCAGACAAAGATCTAAAAGAATTCAAAGAAGAGATAGAAGGCACATCTAAAGATAAAAAAGTAAAATCAGACTAGTTTTCAGCAAGTTTTACAAAATCATCCAATACAGCATCATAATTTTGTTTAAAGTTATTTTTCCCGAACATGACTGAAATCCTCATTTTTCCTTTAAATTTCAAATCAACGTCCACTAAGACTTTGGTGCCATTTTCAAGTTCGACAAATTCTTGTTTGATTTTACTTCCTTTTGCATCACCGCCAATTACAATCATTTCATGCAAGAAGGGTTTTTGAGAAACATGTTTTGCCATAATTAGCAATTCAAGATCACCCAAAATCATATGTTCTTCAACTACAGATACATCGCCTCGCATAGAGCGAACGCGAATTGATGGATAATGTTGTGGGATTATTCTTTGATAATTTTGAAAATTTGAGAATATTTCAAATACATTTTCTCGATTACTGTTAACTGTTTTTTCTAAAGAAAATGTTGGCAATTGTAGTTTAGAGAGTGCCCCATCTTGGGTATAAATTGTGCTCTATGTCAAACTGGTCTAAGCATTTACCAACACCATGGTTCACTATATCATCAATAGATTTTGGTTTTGTATAAAATTCAGTTACAGGAGGTAAAATAACAATTCCTAATCTAGCAAGCTTTAACATATTTTCCAAATGAATTGCAGAAAGAGGAGTTTCCCTAACCATTAAAATTAATTTTCTAGATTCTTTTATTGTAACTCCAGCTGCTCTTGCTACCAAAGTATCATCATAGCCATTTGCAATAGCAGCTAATGTTTTCATACTACAAGGGGCAACAATCATGCCATCAATTCTATGAGTACCACTAGAAACACTAGATGCCATATTTTTCTCATCAGAGACGTTTGTAGCAAGGGACTTTACATAATCAGCAGTGAAATCAGTTTCCATTGAAATACATTTTTCTCCCCATTCAGAAAGAATCAAGTGAGTTTCAATGCTTAACTTTTTGAGTGTTTCAAGCATTCTAATCCCATAGATTACACCAGTACTGCCAGTAATTCCAATTACGAGTTTCAATAATTAATTACTCAAAGTCACAGTATTTTATGTATTAGATAGGAGAGAGAAATTAACACTAGATATTTGCAGAATCAGTATCAGGCAATTCTTGGTTTGCTTTTCTTCGTTTAAACCACAAAATGATGCCGGCAGCAAGCATTGCGGGAAGAAGGAGAACTCCAAGCATTTGGAGTTCAAAACTATACAGCATGATTCGTATCAATCATTAATTGAAAAAAGTCTATTGATCAACCGATCTGAATAATCAAAAATTAGCTATATTAGATACCAATATGCAGGCACAATGTGATTAAGAGCTCCGATATCAAGAAAATTGTTAATGATTATACCGATGTAAAAATAGGTGTTCTTGGGAGCCACTCAGCACTTGAAATAATGGATGGTGCAAAAGATGAAGATTTTCAAACCAGAGTTTTCTGTCAAAAAGGCAGGGAAGGGCCATATCAAAGATTTGGACGTATTGCTGATGAGATTACCATATTAGATAAATTCAAAGATATGGCATCAGCCAAATATCAAAAAGAATTACGGGACTCTAGTACAATCATTGTTCCACACAGATCACTTACAGTATACTTAGGATACAAAACTATCGAAAATTCATTTAAAGTCCCAATATTTGGAAATAGAAAATTATTCCAAGCAGAAGAAAGAACTGCCAAAAAAGGACAATACTATCTTTTAGAAAAAGCCAGAATAAAATACCCGAAATTATTCAAAGATCCTAAACGAATTAACAAACCATGTATTGTTAAAGTTCAAGAAAAGAAGAGACCGCTAGAAAGAGCATTCTTTACTGTTTCATCATACAAAGATTATGTAACAAAATCTGAAGAAAAAATTAAGCAAGGAGTAATTGCTAGAAAAGATCTTGAAAAAGCAAGTATTGAAGAATTGGCAATAGGAACATACATGAATTTTAATTTCTTCCACACCCCAATCTCAAATCAAGTTGATTTCATAGGGATTGAAAGAAGATTACAAACAAACATTCATGATTACAATGCACTTCCAGCAAAAGAACAATTAGAGATGGATATTGATTTACAAAATATCGAAGTAGGACACACTCCTGCCAGCATTAGAGAATCATTACTTGAAAAAGTACTAAAAATGGGAGACAAATTTGTGGCAGCAGTGAAGAAAGAATATTCTCCAGGAATTATTGGTCCATTTTCATTACAAAGTGTGATAACAAAAGATTTGGAATTAATCGTATATGATGTATCATTAAGAGTTCCAGGAAATCCAATTGTTGCAACAACTAGTCCATATACAAAATATCAATATGGACAAACATTTGGAGTAGGTAGAAGAATTGCCATGGAAATAAAACGGGCGCAAGAAGAAGACCGTTTAGATGAAATAGTTACTTGAGAAAAATATCTAAAATTTACAACATTCAACCTAAAGAAAACTAAAAGGCGCAAACCCCTAACTGCAGAACTCTGAGAGATTTCCTCTCGTGGTCAAACGTCTAAACGCCTGATTGCCTTTTTTGTTCTGCGGGGCAGCGCGGTCTAATCGCCAGATTTTACAACTAACGACATCATATTGTATAGAACAAATAACTATTTAAGATTTAGTATTGATTATTTCAATAAATATTCATAAATATTGAAAATTATACATCAGTATACACGATTAGTCTAATAAGGATACAACAAAATGTCAGAAAAAGAAAAACATACAGGTGTTTTAATATGAAATTCAGTCATTTCGCTCATGTCGAAAAGAACAACAATTTTGATTGATGGGGATTTAGATAAAAAAATCAGAGAATATCAGGCAAAAATTATGAAAAAAACAAATTTGTCATACAGTTATTCAAAAGCAGTAAATGATTTACTAAGAAAAGTGCTCTGACTAGTCCAAAAATATATTTTCAAGAAAAACCACAAAATAATGTTAATTGGTTAGATTGGAAATATGCTGAATACCATTCGTTCTAATTTTGAATGATTAAAACGGTTTGACATTCAAAATGGAATGCTGATACCAATTAACAATACAACTCATTAGTGGCCTTTTGAAATAGCAGATTATGGGTAAGACAATTTTCATTAAAGAGATTATAACCATTTTGAAAGAACCAAGATTATGCCCTACATGTCAAAAAGAAGACAGATTGGAAAAAGATTTGATCAGAGAAGAAAGATCAAATGGAAAAACTATCCTATGTTCAAGATGTGAGGCATTAATTATCATTACAAATCATAATCTAAAACAAGTTGATTTGTCATCTACTAGAGATGATACAATTATGCTAAAAGAACCATACTTGATCAGAAAGGTAGGTTATTGATTAGATTTTTTTCTAATAGGTTTTTTTGTTGTGGGTTTTTTAACAGTAAATTTTTTGTTTGATAATCTCTTTCTAGTTTGATTTTCTGCACTATCAGGGGCCAACCGTGTTGATAGTAACCCTTCTTTGTCTTCAAGAAGCATAGAAATTATACGAGGTCGAATACACCTTGCAACTTCCCATTCACGTAAATTTGCATTCTTTGATTCTTCTTTAATGATGAGACCGGCTAAGCCATCACTCCAAATATGCCGTTTAGTATCATAAACTTCAATTATTTTTCCATGTTTAGTAATTTTGATTGCCCCATGACATCTTTGAATTATCTGTTCAGCTACACTTTGATAGAGTTTTTCAAAATTGGCCATCACTGTAATGGAATTCCATCATGTGAAAAAGCTTCTGATTTTTGCATGGAGTGATATTATATCCAAGACAATATGATAAAAAATGCTGATGATTAATCAACCTCTAAGCTATAACTGATAGATGATGAGAATTGCCGAATTATGAAGCATTTTTTATTTAATTAGATTTGACGTTCACTGACATTTACTATCATAGATAGTGGAGGAGATAGTGCTGAAGGGTGGTCAATACTTTCCCAAACATATACCTGGATATGATATGTTCCAGACTCAGTAGGTATCCATGATTGTGCAGGAGAAAAAGATTGTCTAGGAGACAAAGAACCAGTTAACCAAGATAAAGAAATTACAACACCTCCATCATTTTTTACTTGTGTGATGTATGCAAAATTTTGTTGTATGTCTTGAGTATTAGAAATGTCAGCCATAATCATAATTTGTTCATCAACAAAATGCATTTTATCCTCATAGGAAGACTGGGAAGTTACAGGATCAGCAAATGCAAATCCCAATCCAGAGACTAAAACAAGTAATGAAAGCATTAGAATTTTCATAACCAGTATTAGTAGGATGTGTATTTAATCTATTTAATGGTAGAACTTCCAGAAAACTTTCCAGAATATTCTATAATGTATAAAACATTATCAAACCAGATTAAAAAATTAGAGAAATCCAAAGAGAGCGTACGTGGGAAGGAAAGAGAAGAAATTCAATTAAAGATTGAAAATTATCAATCAGAAATTATCAAAATCAAGAAAAAGTTTCCTGAAAACTTTTTTGAAGAATTAAACTAGTTATTCGTGAGCATGATCATGGCCACAATCACAAGAGTGTTCATCACCTTTTTGAGACATTAATTTTTGCACCATTTCATCACGAATTTTAAGCAAATCTCCAACTTGTTGTTTTAGAGATTCTGAATCCCAACTACTTTGATGTAATTCTCGGACAACATCAATAATCTCAAGGTCCACATTCAATAGATTATCCATAAGTTGTTCTTGCTCATTCATGACATCTCATCAATATACTAGGAAAAAAACTATTCTAAAAATATTCATTTGTTAGGTTATTCTGCCTCTACACTTTCTTTTAGAAGGCTCTTCCGAACAAGAATCGGAATATTATAAAATGCTCCCAGCGCCATGGCATCTGATGCACGATAATTCCTCAACACCAAGTCTTTCTTTCCTGTAAAGTAGAGATTTGCACGTAGTACTTCACCACTTTCATAGATTTTGACTTTAACTAGAACCAACTCGTTTTGCTCACAAATCTCCTCAATCATTTTGTAAATTGATGGAGGTGCCTCACCCTGTGTTTCGCCAAAACTTGAGATGTGTTTTGCAACCTCTCCAGAAAATGCCCTCATGTGAAATTCTTTTCCATCATCTGATTTTAGAACGACCATACCTTCAACAGCATATGGATCTACAAATCCAACATAATCAATTTTTACAGAGTCGTAATCAGGCTCTTGTGCTTGATCAATTTCCATATTATGCATAACTTACGCTTCAGTGCTTATAAAGATAGCAAAAAGTTAGGATCAAACTAAAAACAAAAAAGGGTAAATTATTTTTAAACGATCAAGACTCACGCGTAACCCCAAATTATTTAAAATCCCTAACTAAGGTAGCTTAATGTCAACTAATCCAGAACGTGCTGTATCATATGTTCTAAACAAATCAGTTACAAACTATATGGACAAAGACGTATTGATTCTCAGTCTAAACACACAGACAAGGGAAGCAGCTAGAATGTTACGTCACTATGAAACAGATGACATTATTGTTACAGATGAAAAAAATTTTCCAGTCGGAATTGTTACAGATGAAGACATTTTAAGTAAAGTTAGTGACGTTACAGTTTACGCCGAAGCTACAACATTGAAAGATATCATGAGTACACCGCTTATCACAATTAATGAAAAATCTACACTCCAAGATGCACTGCATAAAATGAGAGACAACAACATTAGAAAACTTCCAGTTTTATCAAAAAAGAATCAAGTAATGGGTATGATTTTTCAAACAGTCATTGCAAATGTTATCAGAGATGCAACAGCTACTGCTCCACGTCTTCTTAGTCCTCCAGTAAAAGCAATCTTAGGAAATTTGGGCTTTGTATTACAATTTGCAGGCGTATTACTTCTTGTACCTGCAATTGTGGCTACAATGTTAGAAGATACAACCACAGCTACTGGAATTTACCTGACAACAGTACTTTTGCTAGTAACAGGCTTTTTTTTGAATTCATATGGTGAAAAATCTAGTTTAAATCTTCAACAAGCGTCAGTTCTAGTCTTTTCGAGCCTATTTTTACTGACTCTTTTTGGAACTGTTCCGTATCTGTATGTGTTACCAAGCGATGAAACTGATGTAGAAGTATTTAGTAATGCATTCTTTTCAAGTGCTGCAGGATTTACCACCGGTGGAATATCATTGTTTGAGGAGCCAGAAAAACTCTCTCAGAGTTTCACTTTCTTTAGAAGTTATACCCAACTTGTAGGAGGAATGAGTTTCATTTATTTGGTAATTACAGCGTTTTATCCAGAATCAAAATTACAATCAATGCGCGGTTTCATATCAGGCAGAACACTTCATATGAAAGAACTATTCTTAACAATCACAGTTATCTTTTCCATATACATTGTAATTGTTGCATCTTTACTACATCTATTTCACGGCGGAAACATTATAGATAATTTCTCATTAGCTATGAGTACACTTGCAACAGGTGGATTCACACCCACATCGACAATTCTTGAAGAATTAGTTTGGCAAGAACATATCATCTTAATGGGCGCAATGATTCTAGGCGCATTACCATTTACATTCCACTATGCATTTGTAAGAAAAAAATTCCTTTCACCAAAACTTGGAAAAGAAGTGTTAACTTATTTTGCAATATTAGGAAGTGCAATAATTTTGTTTATTGGAATAAGCGGACTAGATCCATTACAAAGTGCATTTTATTCAGTTTCAGCTAGCACTACTGCAGGACTTCAAATTGATAGTCTTGCAGGATTAAATGGAGGAGCACACACTATTCTGATAATTTTAATGTTCATAGGAGGATGTGGATTTTCAACAGCAGGAGGTTTGAAAATATTCAGACTGTTTCATCTTAAAGATGTTAGAGCATTACTTAGTAAAGTAAAACGTGCAGAACTATCACCACAGGCAAAAAAAGAAGTCATATCAACCCTAATCATTCTAGCCTTGTTTCCCACAATCTCAGCAATCGCAGGATTGCATCTAGCAGAAATCGAAGAAGTGCCATTTCAAGATGCATTTTTTGAGGCTGCGGGAGTAATTACCACAGGAGGTCTTTCAGCAGGAGTAATTGATTTTGATACAGATCCTGCAACAAAAATTGTATTAGGATTTTTGATGATTTTTGGCAGATTGGAAATTATTGCAATTATCTACATTTTTGTTCCTAAACTCAGCTAAGATAGAATTTAATTTCATAGAAATAAAATCAAAATTATGACTGTAGATAATAAAAGTACAGGTAAAGGGAAAAAACTAATTATTTTTGGATTTGTAACTATTGCAATTCTATTTTGGATGTATAATAGATATCAAGATCCTGAATTATTTACGCCAAGTGCAATTGATTCAATTCAAAGAATTGCATTTGGATTTTACATCGTACTGGCAGTGGCTTTTGGAGGTATTGCTTTTGGAATGTATAGATACCATAAAGAAAAAGTAGCAATCAAAGGAAAAGATCTTTCAACAATAATAGCTCTAACCACATGGAATTCTAAATCCCGAAAAATCTTTGTTGCGGTTTTTATCGGATATGGAATATTCTTCTCATTGGTTTCAGGAACATTGGTGTACCAACCAGAAGTGAGTTTTTCTTATCATTATGGAGCAGAAATTCCATCAGGATTTATTGCACCATGTTGTGATGGACCAGGATACATGCCAAAGATAATCATTTACTTAACTGACCATATAGGATTACAAATCATTCCAATAAATTTAGTCCTACAAGTAATTGTATCGTATCTAGTTGGATTAAATGCTGCAATTGCAGTAAGTGCATATTCAATTTCAAAAAAAGGACGAGGAGCAAGTTCAATAGGAGCTGCTGCAGGTCTATTCATCGCATGTCCAACTTGTGCAGGGACCTTTTTATCAATATTCATTGGAACCGCAAGCGGAATTGCATTATCTATTGCATTAACACAATTACAAACAGTGTTTATTGCAATATCAATTCCAATATTACTTGTAACACCATACATTATGGCAAAAAAATTAAGAAATGCCGATGGAAGTTGTAAAATAGATAATACTAGATGAATTTTTTTACTTCAGGATTTTTATGATTTCCAATATCATAGCCATCACGTCTAAGAAATTTTAGAGTCAATTTGTAAATAATCTCATCATGATCAACCTTCTCCAATATTTCACTCCACAATACTTTTCCATTATCTTCTATGCGTTTTCTAAAATCAGGATTCATAGATTCTGCCATATCTCTACACTGATCAAAGGTTTTTCCATTTTTATAAGCACGAACTCGACTATCGCAGCTATCCATGTTTAATTTTCGTCAAAATTGTAAATAAACCTAGTTTGTAGGCTTTCAAACAAATACTAGCATTGAGATTCTAAAACATGGCAATCAAATCAACTGAAGAATACATTGATTTTTTCACCAATCTAAACATGGGAGAAAACGTTCCACTTTTGAGTTTTGTAAATAATGAAAGGATGGTACTCAAACAGAAATTAGAGTACAAAAATTTAGAAAAGGAGCCTATCCAGTTAGGAATTAAGATTTTAGAGGATTTAATTTTAGAAATTAACAAGGACGGAGAAAAAGCAGTACTAGAGAAATATCAAAAATAAATTTAGGAGAAAATAATGGACAAAAATTCAGAGATTATTAAAACAGAGATTATCAGAATACTAAACGAAAATGGAAAGACCAGAGGTACAGAACTTGCCAAAAGGGTAATTGAAAAAGTAGGTAATGAGAAAATAGTCTATAGAGAAATCAGTGCACTTGTAGAAGCAGGAGAAATTGACAAAAAAGTACACAGTAGATCCCATATTGAATATGAGTTGATCAACCTTTCTGAATCAGTCAGCACGCAACTCAAAAATTTGCATAAAGAAATAGAAATGATTTATGAAGAAATTGTAAGTTTTGAAATTAGAATAAAAGAAGAAAAATATTCATTTCATGAAAGGCTAAGATCAATCATTCATCAAATCAATATTGTACAGGCAACGGATGGAATAATGAAACTATTATCATATTATCCAGCTTTTAGAAAGGACCAAATGTACTCACAAATTACCCGAAAAATTAATGATTGTTGGGAAACAATCATGAGCAGCATAATGCATCAACAAGAAGGAGATTTTCTTAACGAAGTTCTTGCAAATTTAAGAATATCACAAACGGATTCAAAGAACGTCAACTAGAAATTTTTTAATTTTTCAACAATTACTTTAAGGATTTCTTCATCATCAAGTAAAATTAATGGGAAATTATTTTCTTCACTTGCCTTACGAAATTCAGTATCTTTTGTGACTATAATCATGTCATTTTCACGAGCATAGTTGATAATAGAGTAATCTGAAGCAAGTTTTTTTCCTTCTAGTTGCAATTTTCGTACACTATAAGCATCAAATCCCAATCCCTTTAGTTTCTCATCCATTCCATCTAAATTTTCATCAACTAGAATTTTCATATCAATTAATTATTTAATTTCAATATTAGTGTAAAACATTTTCATACCAAACAAGATGAAATTTAAAATCCGTGAAATTCAGACCACTGATTGCCAAGTTTGTCAATTATCTTCCAACCAAGTCTATCAATGTTAACACCGGGTTCTGCAATTACCAAAACGACATGTTTCCCAAGAGGAAAGCTCATTATCACAACTTTTTCTCTTCTAGAAGAAGAATACTTTACTCTACCCAAATTGGCATCAAATCCAGATCTATTTGCCACTCTATGAGCTAATTCCTGAAACATTTGTCGTCTTTCAGCATCACTTTCAAAAGGAACTAGTCCCGCCTTCATGTCACCTGCTACCAATTGACCAGAGCTATCAACGAGTCCACAAAATCTTATTTCAGGCTCTAACAAAATATTACTTATTTTACTTTTGATATCTTCAACTGGAAATTTTTCATCAGTCATGTACAAGTAAATATAATTTCATTATATTTAATCAAATTCACTTAAAATGTACATCTATGATATCAAAATGCATAACAGTCCATATAGGGGATTTTTACAGATGCAACATGATACAAGGCGCACCAAAATATGTAATGATTGCATTTTTTGCATTAGGTGTTTTGTTTGTAGGATTTTCATTGTGGGCATTATTCCTTACGGACATTCCACAAGAACAATTTCTAGAAGATCCTAGATTTGAAGAAGAGTATGTGAAATATTACGAGTGGACTATTCTATTTGGTACGGCATTAATCGGAATTGGTTGGATTATTGCATTTTTAGGTCGTAAAATGACACGAAGATAAAAAAACCACCAAGTACTTATTTTCAATTAAATCATAATTAGTATTGGATGTAAAAGATGAGGATACATCAGAAGAATCTAAAAAAAATCATATTTCATATTACAGATCACTCAATAAAGTAATCTCAGAAATTAAAGAAGAAAAAGAACAGGAAGGAGAACCCGCAATTAAAAATCACCTAGATAAAAGAATTGAAGCCATGGAGAAAGACAAAGAAAGAATAAGAGACATGTTTCCAAATATCAAAGAAGAGGAATGGAATGGCAACACCAACTGAGAAAAATCACAACAAACATCTAGATTTACTTCACGATTACAAAATACACCTTGTAAAATACATAGAAATCTTAGAAAGAATGGATAAACAATCAGAATTTGCAAAAGAATGGAATTTGACGACGATAAAAGAAAGAAAACAAGAAATACAAGTAATAGATAAAATCTTGAAAAATTTGATACGATTTTAATGGTGATTTTTTTGAGTCAAATCATAAAGAGCAACACAGAATTCATCAAGATGTTCAGAAGATATTCCATCAAACCAAGCAAGTTCTTTATCAATACTAAATCCTTGGAAATCGAATTTTGTATTTGATTTAACATACTCCATTTCATTTTCAACTAGTTTTTGAATATCATCTTGTTCAGGTTTTGATAATTCATAGTCACAGGTCATCAAATCGATCTGAACAAAATAATTTTTGTGTGATGGACTGGTTTTTGCTTTGATGAACGGTTTGTTTTGTTGCTGACACTCACGATAATGTTTATCGTATTCAAACATTTTTGAATCACCCAAGTATTTGTGAAATGTCATAGCGATAAATCTAAAATTTTAGACTATTAAAGATCAGCAGTAATTTTTTTAATTTTGGTAATTAATCTGATTTTGGTATTTATTGGCATTTCAGGCTCCATTGTAAAATATACAATATTTCTTTTAGTGTAAATTACCATCTGAGAAACTTTTTCTCTTTCAACATGAACGTATCTCACTTTTCCAAGAGATCTATCAAATTCTTTTCTCATTGAACGTCTTTGAGCAACTTGTTTACAGAAATGCTCTTCTTCTTTTTGAGATTTAAGATTAGTTTTTCCCATTTTCATAATGGCTTCTCGAATGTTACCTTTTGCATCTATAATAGCGGCAAATCTCATTTTAGTATCTAATTTGAGAATTTTTTGAACTACATCAAGCAAATCGACTTTTTTTTCTGCCATAACTAGAAAAAATCTTTTACTAAATATAAGCTATCAAATGTTTCAAAAAAACAAATTTTTCAAGACAGAATTAAATTTCATTATATACACATAGAAAAGATGAGAGAGGCCATTTCAAATATTCTAGAAAAATTAGAAGAGCAATCCAGTCTTGAAAAAACAAGAAAAGTGGACATACCTCAACAGGACAGAATGCTTGCAATTACAAAAGAAACAGGCGAATTACTAAACATGATTTTACGCCTAAAAAATGCTAAAAATATGCTAGAAGTTGGTACATCTGCAGGATATTCTACAATATGGTGTGCAGAGGCGATTTCAGAAAATTCAGGAAAAATAATAACAATTGAACAAAATCCAGATAAAATTAAAAGAGCAAACGATAATTTTCAAAAAGCCGAGATAGCAGACAATATAATCATAAAAGAAGGAGCGGCGATCAATATACTAAAAAAATTAAACATAAAAGTGAAAAATCAGAATTTTTTTGATTTTGTTTTAATTGATGCAGATAAAGAGAACATCATAGAGTATTTTGATTTGATTTTACCAATGGTTGCTATCGGAGGAGTAATTATTACGGACAATATGTTATATCCTGAAAAATATAGACAAGAGATGAAAAAACTCTCAAATCATATAAAAAAAAATCCAAAAGTTAGAACAACAACATCACCAGTTGGCAATGGTGAAGAAATCACGATCAAAATAAAATAATTATTTCTTTTCACTAGTTTTCTTTTGTACAGGTTTTTTAGTTGTCTTTTTTATTGAAGATTTTTTTGCAATAGATTTTAGTTTTTTATCTTTCTCATCAATCTGTTTTTTTAATTTTTGTTGTTTTTCTTTTAATTTTTTGTTTTTGATTTTAATTTGAGATTCTATTTTTTCTCGTTTCTTTTTTAAAGATTCGTATAATTTTTCTTCATTTTTTATTTGTTTAGTTAGTTGAGTTTGAGATTTTAATTTTAATTTTTCATCTTCAGTCTTTTTTGCGATTAATTCTTTTTCTTTAGCAATGACATTAAGGAGATTAAGCCTATTTTGTTTTGTTTTTATCAAACCCTGTTCCTGTGTAGCAATTAATTTTTTTAGCTTTTCAGATTCAGCAAATTTTACTTTTTCTTCATTCACTTGAGAGACAATATCATCATAATCTTGCTTGGTCTTTTCTAATTCTAATTGTTTTGATTTGATGTCATGGGCAATTTGTGCCTGCTCTAAAAGTCTAGATTTTTGCTCTGATGCCATTTTACCCAATAATTCCTGCTCACGAATAACCTGTTTTTCAATTTTCTCTTGTTCTAGTTGGGCTTGTACAAGTTGTCTTTTTTGTGACAAAAGATCTCTTGAAATTTTAATTTTTTCAGAATCGATTTTCTTAATAATTAAAGCACGTTCTTTTTTGACTTTTTCAAGCTCTTCTTTTTGTACGATAATTTCATGGGATAATTTTGTCTGAGTTTCAATTTTAATTCGCTCTTCTTTAATTTGTGATTCCAGTGAAGATTTTTCTTTAGTAATTTTTTCCTCATATTCTTTTCTATGAGATATCAACTGAGACAAGTTAGAACGTTGTAGATCAATTTCATTGTTAATTTTTATCTGAGTTTCAATTTTCTTTTGCTCATCTGAAATATTTTTAGAAATTTTTTCTAATTCTTCAGGTTTATTCTCAGGAGACCATCCTTTTGGCATTGAACCTGAAATTTTTTCTATAACTTTTGGCTCTGGAGTTTTTTCTATAACTTTTGATAAAACATTTTCAGGAGTTATTTCAACAATAGTTTCTGCAGCAGTTTCAATAATAGATTCAGGATTAGATGAGTTTATTTTTGATTCAAGATAAATTGTATCAGAGTTGTATAATGGCTTGTTATTTAATAGTGCATCATAGATAGATTGTAATCTACCAGAATCTCCGTTGCCAGAATCAATAAGATCCTTAACTTTGGGAAGTATGTTATTTTCTTCTTTAGGCTCTTCTTCAACAGAAAATGTAGAATTTAATTTATTTTCAAGATAAATTGTATCAGAGTTGTATAATGGCTTGTTATTTTTCAAGAATTCCAGTATATGGTATAATCGTCCAACATCACCATTTCCAGTATTGATAAGCGAATCAACTTTTGCAATTGTTTGTGAAAGGGACAGATGTTTTAGTTCAGTCATTTCTCCTTCTGATTAATTTTTAATTGAATCTAGTAAAATAACTTTTTAAAAGTTATTCACTCAAAAATGAATTTTAGATGATTAATGTAGAAAATTATGATCGTGAAGCAATCATGCCTATTTTTGAGACGATTTCAGAGTTAGATCTTTATTTTTGATTTTTGAGTCAGAATTATAATAGAAATAATAGATATGACAAGAATCATCATAGTTATTGAACCAAATTCAGGAATTACATGTGCCCCCATGATTTTAATTTCTTTTGAATGAGGTAAGATTGGAATAATTAATTTTGTTCCAGTATTAGTTTCTTCAATTTCAAAATCAATCATTTCCCCATCCACCCATACAGTATTTGGATTCTCAATTAGTTCTGGAGGTAAAATGATGATTAATTGTTCATTATCAGTATCTCCTGAAATTGTAAATGTCAAAGTTTTTTCATCTGGATTTACATGAACAGCTTTTTGTAAATTAGTATCCAAGATGTATTTTATTTTAAAACCTAAGCCATCATCAGAGTATCCTGATGCCACTCCATCAATAGTTTGAACACTTCCAGGATTAGTTGTCACATGTACTACTCCATTCATGTAAGGGTGAAGACTACAAAAATAGTAAAAATCTCCCTGATCATTGAATTGCCTAGTATACGATTTTCCTGCAGTAAAAAAACCACTATCAAATATACCATCTACCTCAAAATCACCAGTTTCAATGCTTGATGCAGACACAGATGTTATGGTATGAAAAGCACTATCGCCATTACTCCAAGTAATAGAATCACCAGGATATATGGTAATTTCGCCAGTTGTTACCCCGGTGTTTTTCTCAGACCAAAAGAAAGGAGCCCCAGGATCTGATGCACCGCTAGGGATTTTAATCTCATGTTCTGTTTGTGCAAAAATCTCAATAGTAGTTGGGATTGTAAATAAAAATGCAATTGACAAGAAAATAAACAAATTATTCATAATGATTGAATTTCAAATTAACTAAAAGAGGTTTCGATGTTCATTAAGGTACACATTTTTGTTCTTGTTATTTATTAATCAGAAAAAAACAATCAAAATATGAAAATGAGTATAGTAATTGCAATTACAGGGTTAGGCATGTTTGCTTCAGGTCTAATAATGTTCTATTCAATTGAATTGGGACAAACAGAAGAAGTACCGCGATTTATCAAAAATGCAGGAACATTTGTAGGAATAAGTGGTATGGGGGTATTTCTAGCAGGAGTTTTGCTATATTTGATTAATAAAAACGAGCCACAAATAAAAGAACACTCTGATGTTTAGATCAAAATGACAAATTCAAGTATTCGTCTAAATCGATAAATTAGAAACAAGCAAAACTATTTGAATTAATTTAAAAACTAAATTATACTAACACATAGAAAAAAAATAAGAAATGTCTGAGAAACTGTGGTTAGGGGGGATATATCTAAAAGATGAAGGAGGGTACGACATAGTTCTAAAATCATTAAATCATTATAAAAATAGATTAAAAACAATAGAGAATAGCCCAGAATTAAAAGATGCAGCAGCAATGTTTGCTTCTGTTTTAAATCAACAAGCTAGAAAGACAGTTCCAAAAATAAATGAAGTTATTGAAAAAATCCAAAGCAGTCTAAAAGACACACGTAGTATGAATAATCTTGAAGAAGAAAAACAATTTTTGGAAAAGGCACTATCATGTTATGAATCAGATATTCACAAAGCTGAAGACATAGGCCACGAATATTTTATAAAATTAGTGGGAGATATGGTGCAAGCAAGAAAAGATCTCAAAAATATCAAAATTGCTTTAGAGAAAATAAATGATTTTTCAGAATAATTTTACAATCCTTGCAAATACCAATCAAAATAAGGCAATAGTGCCTTGCATTGTTTTTTTTGCTCAGATTTATCAGATAAATCTAGGATTTTCTGTATTTTGCCCTCAAGATATTCAGAAATTAATTCATTTTTAAAATGAGGTTTTATTTGATTTAATACATCAATAATTTTTTCAGATGATGTACTGTCGAAATTCTCTAGAATTATTTTTATTTCTTGTTCCAAAGACATGATATCAATTTAGAAAAACCCATTATTATTTGATAGAGTTGAGGACATCCTCATCATCCCATGTAAGACGAAATTTTCCCGTGACTCTAAACATATGCAGTTTGCCGCCTTCTTTGAAATTAAGTCTATATGATTTATGAGAAGTGTCCTCAATTTCCAAACTTACATCATTTTTGATAGTTTCAAAAATTATAGGATTGTTAGAGATTTGCTTCCATTCATCATCTTCAAAATCCATGTAAAATTTTGTATAGAGTAAGCCCATTTGATCAACATAAAATAAACCCGAATAAATAACTAGATGAAATCCTATTTATCCAATGAAACTGGAGGCATGACAACTCCCAAATTACTAACAATTGTAGGAAAAATAATCTCAAAATCTTTGTCTTTTCGAATAATTTCAAAAACATGATTGAGTAATTGTTGAATTGTTAGGTGCTCATCATGATATAATGTCTTTTTGGGGTTTTTTGCAGAATCTAAAAGTGTAAATCCATTATCAACATAAATTAAATTTCTCAATAGAGAATTTGCAAGAGTTATTTTTTCATCAACATCTTTGTGAGAATAATCTGTATCTAATTTTTTAATTTTTAATTTTAAATCATGGTATGAATTATTGGTGTTTCGTTCAATTCTATGTTGTAATTTTTCCTCATAATTTTCAATTGGGATATAAAATTTCATATTCCCTCTGCTACTAACTGAGATGATTTCTTTTTCCAACAACGAATCTCTTGTTTTTTCAAAGGTTGTTTTTGCCATAAATTCAGGAACAATTTGTTTCAGTAATGCATTATGATGAAGTTCTGGATTATTTTTTATCGTTTCAAGAACCACACGTTCACGCTCATACATTTCAGAATTAGGCTCAATTTGACTTATCATATCTAGGTCGACCTATAATATACAGGTCAACTATTAATTAGTTACGGACATACCTCCAAAGAATAGAATTAGGCATAAAATATCAATATCATTTGAATCTATGATTCAGATTCTGCAAGTTCATCGAGTTTCTTTCTGACAGCCTCAGCAACTTCTTGTTTAAGCTTGTCTTCTTCTTCAACTAGTTCTTTTTTGAAGCGTTTTTCCCAGTACCCTTTTACCATTAGAAATCACATACTGTTTGATCAGGTTAGAAATAAGCTCTTCTAAGATGCAAGTAGACTCATGAAATAAGGAATATCAGCAAGGTCACGAATCAGGTGGAATTTACAAATTAACAGATTAAATTTTAAATTTTTAGAACATCGGTTTCAATGTATTTTTGAATTGCATGTTAGATACAATAGACATCTCAATAGGAGATAAAATATTCACTGATAAATCGTCCTTCAGGGTTAAATACAAATATTGAAAAGCAAGTTACCTAACACACCGTGGGGTTTGATGAGCAATCATCAAATTTCATGAATTTCATAAACTAGAAAATAAAAAAGAAAAATCAATCACACTATTTTGTTTGTGCGAAAGGAGTTATCCATGATTGGATAATGTTTTTGTTTAATTCAGCAAAGGCATTAACGTTGTCGTTAAATGTTTTGAAATTTTGAACAGTTGCATCAATGGTAGTTTTTACCAATTGGTTGTTGACTGTGCTTGCTTGAACAAATTGCTTGTTTGTATCAATGATTGCAGTTTTTGCAGCATCAGGAACTTCAGTGTTCATTCCAGATTTTTTTGCAAATTCTTGTTGCATTGAGACTGTAGCGTTAATTGTTTTTTGACAAGTTTTTACACATTCATTTTGCAATTCTGTTGCAGATTGAAAATATTGTGGTGTTAGTTTTGAAACATTTTCAAAGTATTTCTGAACATTTTGCTTGTACATTGCAAATGCGTCGCTGGTTTGAGGTTGTGTACTCATGTTATATTGATTATATCGGGGGTATATAACTATTGGTAATGAGTGGTAATGATTGTCATTCATTGGTGTAAAATGACTGATTTTGGTTATTTTAGGCATGAACAATATTGTTTGTTCAAATGAACAAATATGATTTTTGTTTGTTCAAATGAACAAACATTTCTAGGAATCAAAGATATCAGGATACTTCAAACTACGATCCCATACCAACTTGTGACCACCATCCATGCGGGCATTCTATATCATTAATTAGCACTAGTAAATTTTCAGGTCCGAGATTATATAGCATATGAAAAAAATTTTGTTATGAAATGTAAAAATTGCTCAAAGAATCTATTTGATCCTAGACAAAAATTCTGCTCTATTGATTGCCAAGATGATTATATTATTAATTTAGAAGAAAGGATACGAGAAGCAGTGAAAAATGATCATTCGCATATTCAAAGAATGAGTCATCTCGAATAATCTACACTGTATAAAATTACTCGCAAAAGAGAGGCATCTAATGTTATACTTTATCGATAAATTCGTTAACACCTGGTGGTTCTGGGGCTAATCCTTTTCTCTTTCTAATATCAGCAACTGCTGGACCTAACAAAGATTTAGGAACTTCAGTCCATTCTTTGAATGAAGTATTCCAAGTTGCACGTCCTGCGGTTTGACCTCTCATTGCTTCAGAAAGTGTAAATGTTTCAGAAGCTGGAATCTCTCCAACAACAATACTTGATGCACCTTTTTGGGACATGTCAAGTACTTTACCACGTTTACCAGAAAGTATAGTTGCTACATTTCCTACCAAATCAGTTGGAACACGAACTTCAATTGCCAAAGTTGGCTCTAATACGGCAGTACCTGCAGTTAGTAAAGCACCCATACATGCACGTCTTGATGCAGGACCTAATTGAGACAAACCTCTGTGTGCTGTATCTTCGTGAGGAACAAAGTGAGTAAAGATGAATTTACAATCTCTCATCTGTTCTTTACAAAGAGGACCTTCTTTCATAACTTCTTCAAATCCGGAATTAATAGAATCAGTTGATTCTTGAACAAACTGAACACCTTTTGTTCCGTTAATCAAAACATTACCACGTGAATCAAATTTCATTACTCTCTTGATTGTGTCAGTATCCCATCCAGCACCTTTGAGCAAATCTGCGACTTGTTTCTTGTCTTTCAAATCACTAATTTCACCAGTTCTCAACATGTGTGCAATTTCTGGTTCAAGTGGCTCGACCTTCATGAAAATCTTATTGTGTCTGTTTGGTGATTTTGCCATGATTGGCTCACATCCACCTTTTACAGTTTCTCTATAGTTAATCAAAGGTTCAGATGTTATGATTTCACATTTTGCATCTTGGATTCGGTGTGTTGCAACATCAAGGTGTAACACACCCATTCCTGCTACAATTGTTTCACCGGATTCCTCATCAATTTTTACAACTAGATTTGGATCCTCAATTGTTAGTTGTTTTAGAATTTCTACTAGTTTAGGTAAATCTTTAGGATGTTTTGGTTCGATGGCAATTTGGACAACAGGTTCTGAAACATATTTGACTCCTTCAAACATCGGAATTCCTTTGATTGAAGATAATGTATTTCCGGCCCTACATTCAGTCAATCCCAGTAAAGCTGGAATGTTTCCTGCACCTAGTTCACCGACTTGTTCTCTTTGGTTACCCATAAAGAAATTGACTGATTGAACTCTGCCTTCTCTTTTCTCGTCTATAATGTGTAAAGTTTGACCGTCTTTGATAGTACCAGAAAATAATCTTCCAATTGCAACAGGACCTGCTGCAGGATCTAAAACCATGTTTACAACCATCATAATTGTTGGGCCGTCATCACTACCTGCAAGTAAAGCTTTGCCAATATCAGATTCTAAATCACCTTTCCAAATTTGTGGAATTCTATACTTGATTGCATCCTGAGGTGCTGGATGATGTTTTACAACCATTCCAAGTACTGCATCAGCTAATGGTGCTTTCTCAATAAGGGCATCAAGTTTTTCTTCAGTATATGCATCAATGACATCTTTGAATGTAATTCCTCTTTCTTTCATTAAATCAGTGTTAATTGCCCATCTATCTTTTGCAGAACCAAATGTTACACTTGCATCCTGAATGGAAACTTTCCATTTAGATTTGTATTCTGGTTCAGCATATGTTTCGACTAATTGATTGAAATTTGAAACTACTTCTGCTAGTTGTGCTTGCATTTTTTCTGGAGTTAATCTGAGTTCTTTGATGAGTCGATCTACTTTGTTGATAAACAAAACTGGTTTGACTCTTTCCTCCAAGGCCATTCTGGTCACTGTTTCAGTTTGTGTCATGATACCTTCTACTGCATCACAAACTACTACTGCACCATCAATTGCTCTAAGACTTCGAATAACCCTTCCACTGAAATCTACGTGGCCTGGGGTATCAATCATGTTAATTACATATTCTTGATCTTTTTGGGCAAAGAGCAAGGTAACGTTTGCTTGATAAATTGTAATTCCTCTTTCTTGCTCTTCTTTATCAAAGTCCATTGCAAGTGCTTTTCCAGCAGCAGAGGGGGCAATAATTCCAGAGTTTGCCAAAAGACTGTCACTCATTGTTGTTTTTCCATGGTCTACGTGTGCAATAACACCAAAGTTTCGAATATTGGACTTGTTCTTAATAATTTTCATTACCTCTGAAGTAGACTTGAATTTTGCCATATTCGCAAAACTTTGGATTCAGGTATTAAACCTTAGTTTTTGAAAAGATCAGTAGATCATATGGTTAGAAACATCACGGATCTTTTTTGCCGTAACAAAATGGCATTCTTTCTTTCCCTTCTTTTTGGCCTCATACAGAGTGATTAACTGAGAAAAGAAAGTGCAGAAAACCACCTGAGATAGTTTCTCAGAAGGGACAGAGGGATGAACTACATTAATCCCAACTTTTTTGAGATTTTTTCCCAGTTGTTTTGTATGGAGATTTTTCTCCTCAAAAATAATTACAGTGTCACCTTTTTTTGCAGAAAACAACTCCATGTGAGAGAATTGCTCAATTCGAGAATAATGTACATCATAGCCTAAAATTTCATAAAACTTTGCAGCGCAATACATTGCTACAGGAAAAGTATAGAGATTCCCTAAAACAAAAATTCGTTTTGAAATTGTATATTTTTTAGCAGATGATTCAGCCTTTCTAAACAAAGAGATATCTGGAATTTTGATATTTTTTACCAAAGAGATACAAGTTAATGCACTTTCTAAAAAAGAGATACTTCCAGCAGTAAAAATACCGCTATTTGGAGAATTGAGTTGAATTGAAGTATCAGATGCTTTTACCAATCTGCTTTGAGATTGAGAAGTGATGGCAGTTGCTTTTTTTGCAATCCTTGCCACCTTGATGTTTGTAATTGTATTTCCTGATATAGATACAAAATAGACATGTTTTGATTTTACCAATCCCTTATTTTGATACAAATCAAGAGGATCCATTGCTTTTACCAATCCTCCAGAAAAAGACTCTGCAAGTAATGAAGAAACTAGTGAATCACCACTACCTGAAAAAAAGATATTTTTTTGCTGATTTGGAGATAGAGTTTTTTGTTTTTTGAATGATTTTAGAAAATCTAATTGTAATAAAATATCATCCTCATAAGCTTTGATTGAATTCATAATGAAAATTGATTTTTGACATATATTAGAAAAACTATCAAATACAGGTTTTGGTATTTATTACCAAAATTCAGGAATCAGGTATGGAAATTTCTGTAGGGCATACTCCTGATTCAGATGACGCATTCATGTTTTATGGAATGTTCACAGGCAAAGTACCATCACCAGACTTTAACGTAAATCACGTCATTGAAGATATTGAGAAGTTAAACCGTAAAGCAACGGATCCAGAATTAGATGTAACTGCAGTTTCAGTTCATGCATGTGCATTCATTCCAGGATATACAATTTTGAGAAGTGGAGGAAGTTTTGGAATCAATTACGGTCCAATAGTTACTGCCAGAAAACAGATGACAATTGATGAAATTAAAAAATGTAAAATTGCAATTCCAGGAAAAATGACTTCGGCATTTTTATTACTGCAATTAATGATTGGAAAATTTGATTATGTAGAAATGAATTTCAGTGACATTCCAGAAGCTGTCAAATCAGGCAAGGTGGATGTGGGACTGGTAATTCATGAAACACAGTTATCATACGAACAAGAAGGAAATGTCAAAATTTTAGATGTCGGAGAATGGTGGGATAAAACTACAAACGGCCTACCAGTACCCCTAGGAATCAATGTCATGAGAACAGACTTGGGTATGGAGACAATAGTAAAGTTTGACAAATATCTACAAGCATCAATTGAGTTTGGAATAGAGCATTTTGATGATGCAATAGAATATGCAATGCAGTATGCCAGAGGTAAAGAACGAAGTCTAATTGAGAAATTTGTAAAAATGTATGTGAACAAGGTAACGGTAAACATGGGAGATCCAGGTGAAGAATCAATCAGAAGACTATTCAAAATGGCAAAAGAGAAAGAACTGGTTCCAGACTTTGAAATTAGTATTGCCAGCAAGTAATTATAGAACAGAAAAAAAATAAAAAATATGGGAGATGGAATAGGCGGTGCAGTACTTTCAATTCTTACAAACAATGCTTTTGAATTACTAGTCAGCCATACAAGAAAAGACAATCAAGAGCAATACGGTAAAATTGAAAAAATCATTATGAGTAAAATCGATGATCCGGAACAACCACAATATGAAGAGAAAACTAAAGAGGATTTAGAACGTGCATTGAAAGGAAAATTTGTCTCATGCAATGTACAATACAGAGATGAAAAAACAGACGCTCTAGTGTGCAATGTCTTTGTTCAAAGACCACCTGAAGG
>JACNFR010000004.1 GCA_014384555.1 Candidatus Nitrosopumilus sp.
TTTGCAGGATTTGTAGAACCAGATGAAGAAGAATTTGAAAAAGCTAAAAAGATTTCAAAATTAAGAGTAATTGGAGCAGGAGCTACATCCAATGTATTATTTGCAATTGTTTTAGGTGCAATTATGTTAACAAATCCACTTTTCGGAATGGTTATAGAAAGCATTCCACTATTTGGAGATCCTATTTTAGATACATTCTATGAATTGGCACAAGGAGTTTTGATAATTTCAATAATTCCAAATTCAGGTGCAGAACAAGCAGGATTACTTGCAAATGATGTCATTACGTCAATTAATGATATACCGATTCACGGTCCAGCTGATTTCCCTGTCTTAAATCCAGGAGAAATAGCCAGTGTTTCTGTGATTAGAGATGGTCAAGTATTAGAATTTGGGTTAGAAGTAATGCCAGATCCAAATGATCCGCAAAGAGGATTGATTGGAATTATGAGAGATACCTCAATTCCATACAAACCTGTAATGAATTTCATTGATTGGACAAATGTAGATTTCAACATTTCATGGTTCTTGGTATGGCTTTGGATGATTTCATTTTTCATTGGAATTATCAATATGCTTCCTCTACCAATTTTGGATGGAGGAAAATTCATTCATACAATCATTGATAAAAGATTTTCAGACAAGTCAGTCAACATAGCAATGTGGGGAATATACGCATTCACCTTTGCTCTATTTGGTCTCAATATTGCCTTGTCATATTTGAAATCTGGATGGTTCACAATTTAAAATAACAAAGTGTTTATCTTCTTTTATTAATTATACTAAGGCATGATATATGAAAATTTTAATTCAACAATAAATCAATAATTAAATTATTAATTGAGATATTATGCATGTCTTCTTTAACATATTTTAGCATAAAATTACTAGATCGCCAAATTAATTTACAGAATTATTTTTGCAGAAAACTAGTTTATTTTTTGTAGTAAAGGTTTTGCAATTATTGGTGTAATTATAGTGGTAATTATACAAATTGCCACACAAACAGAAAACAAAACCACATCTATAATTTCAAGAGCATAAGCCACAGCAGTTATTGTTAGACCAACAGTTCCTCGACCATTTAGAAGAGATGCTATTGCAAGACCTTGAATATTTGGCAACTTGGAAAGTTTTGTACCTATATATCCACCAAACATCTTTCCAACAATTCCAAATATTATCAACAATACAAGAAGAGGGACAGAATTTTCTAATGATTGGCCACTGAATTTTATTCCTATAATTGCAAAAAATAATGGAGCAAAGAAACCAAAAGTAATTCCAGACATAATACTATATGTTTTATCAGTTTCCTTTTTACCTAATATTTTATCACTGAAAATTAATCCTGCAAAAAATGCTCCTATGATAAAATGTAATCCAGCAAGATCAGCAACGAGAGACAAGGCTATTGCTACAATAATAAAAATACCAAATTTAGCTTCACGTGTTTTTGCTGTTACAAAAAATTGAGTGAATTTTTGAGGAAACCAATAATTTCTTCTGTAAACCACAAAAACTACTAATGCAATACCAATAAGATATGCGATCATCTGCAATATAGAAATTCCTAATTCTTCATAATCAAATGAGATTCCTTCACTTACATGAAGTTGCAAAATTACTGCTAAAATTATAATTGAAATAATATCATCAATAACCGCCACAGACATAACAGTGGTTCCAATTTTAGTTTTCAGAACTCCCAATTCAAGTAAAATCATTGCACTAACAGGTACAGATGTCACAGATAATAGAAGTCCAATAAAAAGAGACTCAATAAATTCTAGACCAAAAAATATTGATAATTGGTATCCTGCAAAAAAGGGAATTATTAATGATGTAATGGATATTATGAAAGCAGATTTTCCAGCTTTTCGTATTTCACTTAAATTCATTTCAAGTCCAATGAAAAGCATGACAAAGAATATCGCGATAGTTGAAATTAATTCAAGACCATCAGAAATTTGAATAATTCCAAATATTGTTGGACCAAGAATTATTCCTGCAAGAATCTCCCCACCTAAAGCGGGTTGTTTTATTCTTCTAAATAATTCCCCAAGAAGTTTTGCTCCAGCAAGTAAAATTACTATTGCAATGAATACCTGTTCTAAATCCATCATAGTAAATAATTATAATTATCACTTAAAATCTATACTTGATTGAATAGCATTAGAGAAGGTTTAGGGGATTATCGAAGTATTGAATACAGTTTGTTAAATATAATCTAAGCACGAATTTATCTAATTGAAGTTAATTTCCAATTATATTTTTTAATTTAAAATTTGACTTACAACTCCATTCAAAATAATTCAACATTCAGATTAAGCAAATTCTTTTATCTTTAGAAGTACATAATTGTTTTTGAGTTGATTTTAGATCTTGAAATTAGTTTTTTAGAAAATTATTTTTAATTTTGAAAAAGAGCATTTTAACTCACGATAAAGAGTGAATTTATTACAGATTCTCCTAAAGAATCATTAATGGAAAAAACTCAGTTGATTTCATGGAATGCGACAGATGTGAGAATCCTGCAGCATACACAAGAAAATACTCTGGAGAAAAACTTTGTTCACAATGCTTTTCAAAGTCAATTGTTAGAAAAACTGCAAAAACGATTTCAAAATACAACATGATCAAACACAATGATTTAGTGGCTGTTGCAGTATCTGGAGGAAAGGACTCCCTAGCACTATTAAAAATCATTAATGAAATGGCATTAACTCATAGTTTTAAGATAAAAGCAATTACTATTGATGAAGGAATTCCAGGATATAGAAATGAAGCATTGGAGATTGTTGAGAAGTTTTGTGCTGAACTTGATGTAGAACACAAAGTTTATGCTTACAAAGATCTGTTTGAATTGACACTTGATGAAGCATTGGATTTGAGAGAAAATGAAAAAACATCATCATGTTCAATTTGTGGAACATTAAGAAGAAGAGCAATTGATTATGCAGCTAAAGATATTGGTGCAGATGTTATTGCAACAGGGCATAATCTAGATGATACATTGCAAACATTTGTCATAAACATGCTTTCAGGAGATACCACAAAGGTTGGCTGGATGGATCCTGATACTTCTGCAAATGATTTAAGAAAAATAAAACCATTCTGCGAGATTTATGAATCTGAAATAGTTTTTTATGCATTTACAAATGATATGCCATTTCAATCAGAGCCATGTCCGCACATGAATGAAGGAATAAGAACAGAAATTCGTGAATTTCTAAATTCATTAGAAAATCAACACAGTGGAATTAAAAATAATTTTTATCAATCAATTCTCAAAGTTTCACAAACTGTAAAGAATTCTAGTTTAAAAGAAAAAAGAAAATGTGAAAAATGTGGAAATAATTGCACAGGTAATGTATGCTCAGTTTGCAGTGTAGTTTTAAAACTAAAAGAAAATCAAACCTAATGCAAATATAACATACTTTCTTAGGAAAAATGGTAGTAGGTAGGATCAGGGTGCCAGCCGTGCCCTATTCTGAAACCGGCTATATGCAGAGATCAG
>JACNFR010000028.1 GCA_014384555.1 Candidatus Nitrosopumilus sp.
AATCAAACAAACCAAACAACCCTAATCAAAACAAACCAAACAACCCTAATCAAAACAAACCAAACACTGCTAAAAATTAATCATCAATTAATTTTTGATAGATGAATATGTGCAATTTTCCATGTTGGTTGCTTCACTAATACAAATGTTGCACGTCCATTCATTTCCATATGTTCTCCTGTGTATGCTTTGGTGTCTACTAACATTCCTTTTTGGATTAATTCTAAAGCCACAATTGATGTATCTCCAAATAGACTGATTTTTGGATTTTTTATTTCATAAGAATAATCCGTAATACTGACAAATTTCAATTCTTCTAATTCAATTGTATTTTGATAATCTTTAAGATCATATGGTGGTAAATCACTAAAACTAGAAAATTTAGGATCATTGAGGTGAATGTCTCTGAGTGTAGCGAGATCCTTTGTAATCCCTGCTTGGAATAATGTTTCTATGACTTTGATGATTTCTTCATTATCGCTCAAAACAACTCACTCCGAATATAGAAAATATCAGTTTAAATCTTCTGTACAATTATGCATAAAAACCCGATTATTTTTTAGAGAATCTTTATTAATTATCAATTGATTATTTTTATGATTTCAATGAACGCAAAATTAACTACAACATTTAGTAAAGATTTGCCCATTGTTATTCTACTATAGTGTGCTCAAAATTTACTAGCTTAAAATTATGGAGAGAAATTTGATGAATAAAATGGAAACTATGACTGGTGCAAAGGCCTTGATGACGGCTATGGAAAAAGAAGGCGTCAAACAAGTATTTGGATTACCTGGAGGTGCAAATCTTCCAATGTACGATGAATTTGCCCGGTGTGATATTAGACATATCTTGACAAGACATGAACAATCTGCAGCTCATATGGCTGATGGATTTGGCAGAGTTAGTAGAAAGCCAGGTGTATGCTTTGCAACATCTGGACCTGGTGCAACTAACATTTTAACTGGAATTGCAACTGCGCAAGCTGATTCTTCTCCAATGATTGCAGTAACTGGACAAGTACCTGTTTCAATGATTGGAAAAGATGCCTTTCAAGAAAGTGATATTATTGGAATGGCAAACCCTGTTGTAAAATATGCTTTTCAACCAAGAACTGCAGGAGAAATTCCAGAAGTTGTCAAAAAAGGATTCTTCATTGCAGAATCTGGAAGACCTGGACCTGTGTTAATTGACATTCCAAAAGATGTACAACAAAATGAAGCACCGATGAATTTTCCAGATGAATTTAAAATTCAAGGATATCATCCTTGGGCTGATCCTGATATTGTTAATGTTGAAAAAGCAATTGACATGTTACTTCATGCTGAAAAACCAATCATCTTAGCTGGTGGTGGTACTATTATTTCATCAGCATTTGCTGAATTACAATCTATTGCTGAAACCCTTATGCTTCCTGTAGTTACTACTTTCAAAGGTAAGGGTGCATTTCCTGAAAATCATCCGTTATCTTTGGGGCCAATTGGAATGCATGGTCATGCTGAGGCAAACAAAATGATGTCTGAAGCTGATTGTGTATTGGCCATAGGAACTAGATTTTCTGATAGGTCTGTTGGAACATTTGAGGCTTTTGAGAAGCGATTAAAAATTATTCACATGGATGTTGATCCTGCAGAAATTGGTAAGAACCAAACTGCACAAATTGCTGTGATTGGAGATGTTCGAGTCAATCTAAGAGTGATGGTGAAGTTACTTTTACAGCGAGTTATCAAGAAGTCTGAAGAAAGTCCTTGGGTTAAACATGTTAAAGAGACTAAATCTTATTGGAAAGAAAACTTGAAACTACATCCAGGTGAAATGGGTGCTGCTAAAATTTTACGTAAACTCCGTGAAATATTGCCTAAGGAAGCTGTCGTTACAACTGAAGTGGGACAACATCAAATGTGGGCATCTTTATTCTATGATGTGATTCAACCTGGTACTTTCTTTAGTTCTACTGGACTTGGTACTATGGGTTGGGGATTTCCTGCTGCAATTGGTGCTAAAGTTGCAAGACCTGATGTTCCTGTTGTAGATATTGCGGGTGATGGAAGTTTTGCAATGACTGAAAACTCTCTTGCAACTGCAGTATTGGAAGATATTCCTGTAATTGTATTTGTCTTAAATAATTCTACATTGGGAATGGTAGCTCAATGGCAAAGAACTTTCTATGATAGAAGAATGATTGGTGTGGATCAAAAAAGCTGTCCTGATTATGTTAAACTCGCAGAGTCTTATGGTGCTCAGGGAATTAGAGCACAATCTATGGATGAACTTGACAAGGCAATTAGAACTGCAATAAGCAGTGATGTTGCAACCGTTATTGACATCCCAATTGATCCTGAAGAAGATGTATTACCATTTGTAGCTCCTGGAACTTCGCTTGCGGATATGATCTTACCTTCTTAGTGGTTGATTATGTGGGCAATTCTTTCTATTTTAGTTGAAAACAAACCTGGAATCTTGTTTAAGGTAACGCATCTTTTTAGATCCCGCAATTTCAATATTGATAGCATTTCCGTTGGAATAACTGAGAATCCTGATTATTCTAAGATGACTATTACAACATATGGTGATGAAAAACAAATTGAACAGATTGTAAAGCAACTTGATAAGATGATTGATACTGTAAAAGTTGAGCATTTAGATGAGCACAAAACAGTATTTAGAGAACTTAGTATTTTTAAGATAAAACTTAGTAATGCTAATGATAGTATGGAAATTAACAAATTAGCAAATGCATATGGTGGCAAAGTACATGATGTGAAAAAAGACTCTATCATGGTAGAATTGACTGCTACTCCTGATCAAATCAAAGCATTTGAAGAATTGGCAAAACCATTTGGAATTATTGATGTTGCACGAACTGGGGTTGCTGCATTACAGAGAAGTGGTGTTTAATGGTAAATGTTAGAATTTTTGATACAACATTACGTGATGGTGAGCAAACTCTTGGTGTATCTTTATCTCCAGATCAAAAATTAGCAATTGCAAAAAAACTTGATGAATTGGGAGTAGATGCAATTGAAGCGGGTTTTCCAGTAATTTCTGAAGGTGAATTAAAAGCTGTCAAGATGATTACTTCAGAAGGATTGTCTTGTGAAATTGCAGGATTAACTAGAACTATCAAAAAAGATATTGATGCTGCAGTTGATGCTGGATTGAACTATATTCATACATTCATTGCAACTTCCGATATTCACTTGGAACACAAACTCAAGATGACTAGAGAACAAGCACTTGAAAAAGCAATTGAAGCAGTAGAATATGGAAAATCCCGTGGATTGCAAGTAGAGTTTTCTGCTGAAGATGCATCTAGAACTGATAGAGAATTTTTGAAAAAAGTTTTTGGTGATGTTGCAAAAGCAGGAGCTGATCGTGTAAACATTCCTGATACTGTGGGTTATTCTACTCCTGAATATATGGCTGAAATTACTAGAGATACTATTGAAGCTACCAAACTTCCAGTAAGTGTTCATTGTCATAATGATTTTGGATTGGCAGTTGCAAATTCTTTATCTGGAATTCATGCAGGTGCTGCATGTGCACATGTTACAATCAATGGTATTGGAGAACGCGCAGGAAATGCTTCATTGGAAGAACTTTCTATGGCACTCAAATGTTTGCCTCATAAACAAAATTACGAAACTAACATAAAATCTGAATTAATCTATGATACGTCTAGATTCATCTCAAAGACTGTGGGAATTATTGTACAACCCAATAAGGCAATTGTTGGTGCTAATGCATTTGGGCACGAATCTGGAATTCACACTCATGGTGTATTGAATAATCCTCTTACTTACGAACCAATCAGTCCTGAATTAGTTGGAAGAAAAAGATGGCTCAAAGTTGGAAAACATGCAGGAGTTCATGGAATGAATGCAATGTTGGAAGAATATGGTATAAAGCCAACTGAAGAGCAAGCAAAACAAATCTTAGAAAAAGTCAAGGTGTTAGGTGACCAAGGAAAACAAGTTACTGATGTTGAATTGTTATCAATGGCAAGTGAAGTTTTGGGTGAAAAAGAACTTAAAAGAATTGTTCAGTTGACTGGATTTTCAGTTTCTACTGGAATTGGAACAATGCCTTATGCATTTGTAAAACTAAATGTAAATGGACAGGATCATATTGGAACTGATTATGGTGTTGGGCCTGTTGATGCGGCATTAAATGCAATTCAGAAAATCACTGGAAAAATTTCAGAGATTCGAATCAAAGATTATGGATTAGCATCAATTTCTGGCGGGTCTGGCGCATTATGTGAAGTTACAGTGAAAGTTGAAGACCCATTAGGAAACAAAGTTTCTGCAAAATCTGTTGGTGAGGATATTGTAACTACTTCAGTCAAAGCAGTCATTGATGCAATTAACCGAATCATGCTCAAAAAAATGCTTCATGAAAAACAGGTAAAATAAATCCTAAAATTATCTTGATGTGATATTCTGCTATGTATAAAATTTCATTAATTACAGGTGATGGAATAGGTCCAGAGCTATCTGAATCTGTACTTTCTGTTTTGAATACTATTCATGATAATTTTGATTTGAAATTTGATGTTACAAAATTATCTGCAGGGGACAAGGCATTATCTGAAACTGGAAAAGCACTTCCAGATGAAACGGTTGATGTGATAAAACAATCTGATGCTTGTATGAAGGCCCCTGTTGGTGAAAGTGCAGCTGATGTTATTGTTGTTTTGAGAAGAATGCTTGATCTTTATGCCAATATTCGACCTGCAAAATCATATCCACACATGCCTGCATTACGTGATGATATTGATATGGTTATAGTTAGAGAGAATACTGAAGATCTTTACACTGGTAAAGAGTTCAGTTTAGGTAATTCTTCTGTTGCTTTAAGAATAATTTCTGAAGCCGCTTCTAAAAGAATTGCAAAATATGCTTTTGAAACTGCCACACAGCGTAACTCTATGAAAAAAGTCACATGTGTTCACAAATCAAATGTGATGCGAATAACTGATGGCATGTTTGCAAAAGCATGCACTGACGTTTCTAAAGATTATCCTGATATTGCATTTGAGGAAATGTATGTTGATGCATGTGCTATGAATTTGATTAGACAACCGCAAAAGTTTGATGTTGTGGTAACAACCAATTTGTTTGGTGATATTTTATCTGATGAATCTTCACAAGTAGTAGGTGGTTTAGGAATGGCACCAGCTGCTAATATTGGAGATAATTTTGCATTGTTTGAACCCGTTCATGGTGCTGCTTTTGACATTGCAGGACAAAATATTGCTAATCCGTCATCCTTCTTACTATCCATAAAGATGATGCTTGATTGGTTGGGAAATAAACACAATGATTCCAAATGTATTGAGGTTGGAGCAAAATTGGAATCAACCATATTTGATTTGGTTAAATCTGGTGTAAAAACCAAAGACATTGGTGGTACTAGTAGTACTACTGAATTTACTAAACAGATTACAGATAATCTCTAAAGGATATCTGATAATTAAATTTGAAAACAACGAGATACATGGAAAACACGTTGAATCAAGGACGTATTCCTAACATGATGTGTTTTCCAGACCTATCATTCTACTACGCAGAACAATGGTTTCTCGTCATAACTATTACGTCAATATCATATTTAACAATGATCTAAATTCTCCGCTAGTGGCAATAATGGATAAAATCTAGGAAATTCTCTGAATGTATTCTTCATGTGTTTTTTTCTGGTTTTGGACTATCCATAAAAATACTTCATAGTTTACATTCATGATTTTTGTTTTAAATTTTTGTTAAAATTCGAAAAGTGTAAAAAGTTTGATCCTTTTGTAATCTTTGAGATCTTATCTGGATAATTTTAAAAAATTACCAATTTTTATTAATTGGACTTTTAATTCCAATGATATGGTAGATTGCTGTATTTGTAAGGTTGTCCCAGGCACACTAAAAATTTCTGATGGTAATCCAAAATACAAAGGAAAGCCAATTTGTAAGGAATGTCAGGGATATCGTAAATTGCTCAAAGAAACAAAATAGGTTATTCTGTATCTTTAGTTTTATTTTTTGTAGCCCATTCTTCGTACATTTTGATCAATTCATCCACATCTTTGCCTTCTTCTGAATATGTGACAATTACTCCAAATGTTCCTTTTTTATCATGACCTCTTGCAAAGTATCCCCAAAAGGAATCTGGTAATTTTGCAAAACTACTTGAATCATGTGAAACTCCTATGAGATTATTTCCAATCACTTCAACTACTTTTTTAGCATCGTTTTGTTCGATCATGAATTTTCTAGAAGAATAATGAACTTAAGCGTATTGGAATTTAGAATGAATCGTCCATACTGTTTATATTCTAGAATTATAACTCACATTTGCATTGAGCTACAATCAAAAAGATCAAGATGATTACCATGGTTTCCACGATGAAGATTTTGGTTCTGATTATGATTTTGAGGACTAAATATGAAATGTCAATGTAGTAGCGATAAATTGTGTTTGTTTCACTACATCACACACAATCCTGATTCAATAAAACCTAAAGCCTAAACAAGATGATTTCTATGGTAAATGACAATTCAACAAACAACTCAGAAAACTATGAAGATACTGTTGATAAAAGATTTGAGAATTTGTATCCTGATTACAATTATTCATTGGAATCATCATATAATGAAAAAGATTCTAGAAAAAGAAAAAGAATGAAAACCATGTATTGATGCTCTGAATCATTGCAAGAATAGTAAACTTGATGATAATTGAATTATCTTTAGATATCTATGGACTTAATCTGTCAGGATCTCTTGGGTATAATACCACTTCACGAACATTATCAATTCCAATTAGTGTGGTCATCAATCTATCTAATCCCATTCCCCATCCTGAATGTGGTGGCATTCCCCAATCAAATGTTTTAAGATGATCTGTGAATTGAGTAGGATCTAATCCTTGTTCTTTCAATCTCTCTTTTAACATCTCTGGATTGTGAAGTCTTGTTCCTCCTGAGGATAATTCTAAAAATCCATATTGTAAATCAAATGAGCGTGAAAGTGTTGCGTCCTCATCTTTTTCTCTAATGTAAAATGGTTTTAGTTTCATTGGCCAGTCTGTTAAGAAGTAAAATCCTGGATGATTTTTGCCTATAATTCTGAGATGTGAATCAAGTAAGTCGTCTCCGAATTCTACTTTTTCTCCTTCTTCTTTTAATTCCTCTATACATTGAGTATATGTTACTCTTTCAAATGGAACTGATGGAACTTCTATTGTATGTTCAATTAATTCTTGTTCTGCTTTACAGTTTTCAGAAATATCTTTGTATACTGTATGTACAAGTGATTCTAAAACATTCATGACATCTTCATAGTCCATAAATGCAGCTTCAATGTCGATACTGGTAAATTCTGTTAAATGTCTTCCTGTGTGAGAGTTTTCTGCTCTGTAAAAATTTGAAATCTCAAATACTCTTTCTAATCCAATTGTCATTTGTTCTTTGTATAGTTGAGGACTTTGTGCAAGATATGCTGTCTTTCCAAAATAATCTAATGAAAATAAATCTGCCCCTCCTTCACTTGCACTACCAATAATTTTTGGTGTTGTGATTTCTATGAACTTTTTATCTGCTAAAGTTTTTCTTAATGATTGTAAAACATGGTGACGTAATTTGAAAATTGATGCTGTCTTTTGATTTCTCATATCTAATGCACGATGATTTAATCTTGTATCGATGTTACTTTCCACCCTGCCAATTGGATCGACAGGTAATGGATGAATTGCTTTTCCCAACACTTCGATCTCCTCTGCTTTAATCTCAAATGCAAAATCTCTGGCTTTGGTTTCTTGCACAATCCCTTTGATGCTTACAACACTTTGACGATTAATTTCTCCTAGGTTGTCGTTTAACTCGCCTTTTACAATAACTTGGGAAATTCCTGATACGTCACGCAATGTAATAAATGACATTTTCCCTAATTTTCTTAAATCTTCAATCCATCCCCCTAACACAACTTGTTTTCCGATTAATTCTTGATTTAATTCTGAAATATCGTGAGTTTTAACGAAAACCATATCTCTATCTTTTATCCTCAAATTCTATCTCAATGTCAAGGTTTCGGGCATTTTTGACTATGTGGATGACTTTTTCTGTATCGATTGGAAATTTGGGAGTCCATTTACCTGAAACTACTGCCTTGGTCTTTTGAACGCCTCCTGGTGCCCAAACTGCATTTATTGATAAAATTTTAGTTGGAAAAAACAAATCTTCTATGAATCGCTTATCTGTCTCATCTGCCTCTACAAGCCAAATTTTCCCCTTGAATTGCTCCTGTAATATTCTGTAAATGGTACGACTTTGTCTAATTATGATGATGTCCTTTTTTGCCAGTGATAGGACAAAATTCCCATCAAATTCATTACATGAGTATAATGTAAAATTCTCAATTTCTTTATTTGATTTTGCAATATTTGCAAGATTCATTGATGCATCTATGTCTGCTTTAGTTAATTCTCCTGATTCTAGTTTACTCTCGCACTGAGGACAGAGAATTGAATTTTTAGCATCAAAGCCACAGATTGGTAATTTCATTTGAATCGACTTTTTCATTCTGATAATGTTGTTTATATCCCTTAGTGCAAAACAAAAATTCTAGTTGGATCTAAGAGAATCATGACGTTGCTAAAAATTGATGGTTTATCATCTAGATATTCATCATCAAAAGGACCTGTGTATGCAGTAGATGATGTTAATTTTGAATTAGAATATGGTGAAACGATAGGAATTGCTGGTGAAAGTGCATGTGGTAAAAGCACATTGGGGTTGTCTTTAATTCGAATGCTTTCAGGTGGAACTGCTCAAGGAAAGATCATGTTTGATGGTGAATCTGTTTTGGATATGGATGAATCTGACTTTGATGATGAATTTAGGTGGAAAAAAATCTCTATGATCTTTCAGGGGGCAATGAATTCTTTGGATCCTGTATTTACAATAAATGAACAATTTGTAGAAATTCTAAAACAACATAGATTTGATGGGGATTCAAAAACAATTATTTCAGAAGCAATGAATTCTGTCAGTCTTGATAAACATGTGTTAAAAAAATATCCTCACGAACTAAGTGGGGGAATGAAACAAAGAGTGATCATTGCTATGGCGTTGTTGCTAAAACCAAAATTTGTAATTGCCGATGAACCCACTACTGCATTAGATGTTTTAATTCAAGCACAAATTATCAATTTGTTAAAATCTCTAAAAAAAGATGGCATGTCTTTTATGCTAATTACGCACGATTTAGCAGTTTTGTCTGAAATTGCTGATAAAATTGGTATAATGTATGGTGGTCAAATGGTAGAATTTGGTTCTTCAGAACAGATTTACAAAAATCCAAAACATCCCTACACTCAAGGCCTCTTAGAATCTATCCCTACATTGAAAGGAAATACTCCGAAATACATCAAAGGAATCCCTCCTAGTTTACTTGACAAGCCTACACAATGTAGATTTCTTGAAAGGTGTCCTTTAGCAATTGAAAAATGTAAAGAACTTCCACCTAAATTTAAAACTGAAACTGGTTATGTTAGATGCTGGTTATATGAAGACGAAAAATAATTATTTTAACTAAGATATTCTTCATCAATTTTTTTTAGATATATTTCTTGTAATTGTGAAATTTCTCTGCCTGTAGTATTTCTTGAAATAATTTTTGCATATTCAACTAAATCTTGATTTTTATGCATTTTCCCAAACTCTTCAATTTTTTTATGTGATTCTTGCTCAAATTTCATTATCTCTCTCAACTCTTTACTGATTTCAATAGCCTTCATGTTTTCATAATTTTTGGAATTTGATTTTCTGAAACTTATCTCGTCGATTAATTTTTGAATTTCATCTGGTTCTCCCATATTTTTAATAAAAAATTACTCAAATAAGTTAATTTTGAATTTCCTTTTTATGTTCTAATATGTGCTTTAATCCATCTGTCATGCTTAGTGAATCTAAATCGATTTCACAGTAAGGACACTTCAATTTACTATGAGAATTTTTTCACAAGTGGTAAACATGAATCAATAATTCTTAGCATTTCTGATCTGATGACTTTTTTGTCAATTGATATCCATACTCTTGATTTTTTGATTGCGAAGGAAATAGTTTGAACTTTTTCTCTCTCTTCCCATACAAATTCAATTTGGCCTAAATTCTTGTCAAAAAATCCTTCCAAATCTGTCTTTATTGCAATATGTGAGAATTGGTACTGGGTATTTTTTTCATCTAAAAGTGGAATCAAGTCTGGTCTTCTTTTGTATGCTAACAAATTTCCACTTTCACCAATTACGCCTACAAATCGAATAAATGGGCTTATTGTTGAAATAGAATCACAAATCTTTTCAAATTCTTCTTTTGACATTGATAGTGTTCTGACAAGATGATATTTTAATGAATTGTACATTCTTTGTTCTAGATTTAATTAAATACGGCCTGAAAATAGTTTGATTTGTGGATTTTACCGACTTATTCCCTTTTGCATCTGATGTCGGTTATTATCTTCTAGCTTTAGTTAACTTCTTTGGATCTTTGGTACCTTTTGTGCCTTTACCTGGATTTTTACTTCTTGCAACTATGTCTGTTGGTGATCAATACGATCTACATATTTTGGCATTAGTATCTGCAATCACTGCAACTGTTGCAAAACAAATTATTTTCTATGTTAGTTATGGTGGTCGAAAAATGATTAACGAAAAAACCAGAAAGAGAATGCGCCCTTTTGAAAGATTAATTAAAAGATATGGTGCAGGCGCTGCTTTTTTTGCAGCTGCAACTCCAATTCCTGATGATTTAGTTTACGTTCCTCTTGGATTGGCAAAATATAATCCAAAAAGATTTTTTATTGCTACATTGACTGGCAAAATTGTTCTTAGTTATTCAATTGTATTTATTTCACATAATTTGGGATTATCTCTAGTGGAACCATTCCTTGAAAATGTTGATGATGCGACACCTGTCTACATTGGAATGATTGTTTTTGCTGTTATGATGACTGCTGCTATCATATTACTATTGAAATTAGATTGGGCCAGGATACTGGGAAAGTTTGCACCATGGACTTTGGATGAAAATAACAAAGACTAGATTTCTATTTTAAAATTCCATAATTTATCAACAGCTTTACTAATCCCTACTCTTGGAGATGATGTGATTTTTTTTCTGTTTATTCCTTCTGTAATGTATAGTTTTGATTTTTTTGTTAAATCTACACCATAATCTTCTTTGGTAATTCCAAAAGCTTGTGCTAGTTTTGCAGGACCATTTGTAAGATTTTTCAAATCTGTTTTCCCTCTGTTTACTTGCATGATGTTGATTCCTTTTTCAGGTTCTATTGCACGAATAAGTACTGCTCCTGCTGCCTTTTTTGGGGATTTGGCTACTACGTTGAAGCAAAAATACATTCCATATGTAAAATACACATAGGCTGTTCCTACCTCCTCAAACATTATCTTGTTTCTATCTGTAATTTTTCCAAATGCATGGCTTGCTGGATCATCTCTGTGTCTATAAGCTTCAGTTTCTGTAATGATTCCTGAAATTTCATGTCTGCCTATCTTTCTAATGATTTTTTTCCCTAAAAGATTTTTTGCAACAGTAACTGTATCTTTTGAATAAAATTTTCTAGGAAGAATAGTCAATATCTATTTTAACTTCTTTGTTATTTTTTAACTCTGTGATTAAATGGAATAGTTTCACAATGTCCTTATTCAATACTTTGATTAAATCTTGATTGTATATGGTGGCTGCTGGATGAACTGTTAAAAAATACAATTGATTATCTTTTCTAACTAGTTTACCTCTAAACTTTGTAATCTCTGATCCTCCTAAAAGTGAGTTAAATGCGGTATTTCCTAAAATGCAAATTATTTTTGGTTTGATAATCGATATTTCTTGTTTCAAATATTCCTGACATATGTCTCGCTCTGTTGTAGTTGGAACTCTGTTTTTTGGCGGTCTGCATTTTACAATATTTGTAATGTATACCTCTTCCCTTGAAATTCCTGTTTTTTCTAATGCTGCTGATAGTTTTTTTCCTGCAACTCCTATGAATGGCTCTCCGTTTTTGTCTTCATTTTTTCCGGGTGCTTCGCCTACAAAAATTACATTTGATTTGAAATTTCCTTTACCTGGAACTGAATTTGTTCTAGTTTTAGATAGATTACATTTTACACATTCTATTACATTTTGTTTGATGACTTGTAATTTTTTACTCATTTTCTAATTGACACTCTTTACTGTTGCAGTTCCTCTAATTGTTGGTCCACCATTGCCCATTATCATTGATTGCATTGGATCTCCTTTCCCGCAATTAGTTATTGGTCTTATAGTAAAATCATCACCACATGCATCAATTGATTCAAAGAATTCAGGGGCTGTTCCCATAACGATGACATCTCTTAACATATCTGTAATTTCACCATTCTCAATTTTTTGTGCATATTGACAAGATATGCTCCAATTGTATCTCTTCATGTCTATTGAAGGAATTTTCATATTGGAAATCAAATAACCATGCTTGACTCCTTTGATCATTTCATTCACATCCCAATCTCCATTACCTATACAGGTACATGCCATCCGAATTAGGGGCATAAATCGATAATTTGTTGCCCTCATATTCCCAGTAGGAATTGAATTGAATATTTGTGAAGTCTCTCTATTTTGCATATGATTTTTTAAAATTCCTTTTTCAATCAGTGTTGTTTTTTTAGTTTCTACTCCTTCATCATCATAGTGATACCACCCCAAACTTTCTTTGATTGTAGGATCATCAAACACATTTAGATTTTCTGAGGCTATTTTACTTCCAAGTTTATTTTTCCACCATGCTCCTCCTGCCCATGCCATCTCTTTTCCCAATACTCTGTCTGCTTCTGAAGGATGCCCAAGTATTTCATGTGTAAGCAATGACACAAAATCTGGATTCATAACAACAGTTGCTTTTTCTTCTTTGATTGGTTTTGCACTTGTTAATTGTGATGCTTTTAATGCAATTTCTTTTGCGCTATGTTGAATTTTATTTTTATTAATTATTTGCTCTAATCCCCCTCTTCCACCTTCTGTAATGTTAATTGATTGTGTTATTCCTGATTCATGTGCTGTTGCAATCATATCTATTACAACATCCGTAAAGTTTTGTTGAATTTCTGAACCTTCCGTATTTGCAAAATATTTTGAATTAATTGTATACCATGGATTTACAATTGACTTGATGATTTTTGGCGTGTCTAAAATAATTTTATTGCATTCTAGTCCGATGTTGATTATTTCTTCTAATTCTGGCTTTTTTATAACTGGAAAATCTATTTTTGCTTTCCTTGAAACAATTGGATAAAGATCTATTTTGTTTTTTTTGTTTTTTGTGCTGTTTGTAATGTTTTTGATTGAATTTTCAATTGACTCTTTTATCTGTTCAAATGATTTTGGATTTGTAATTGAAAAAAAACTCCATACCCCATCTTTGACTATTCTAACCCCTATGCCTTTGTCGTCATTTGTTCTTACATACTCTATCTGGTTATTTTCTAATAATGCTGATTTTCTTTCTTGTTGCTCTGCCCTTACATCACAATACTGGACTCCTAATTTTTCTGAATATTTGATTGCTTTATCTGCAAAATCTTGTAATTCTGAATCCACACTAACTAAAATTCTGAGTTACTCGTAAATCTTCTTCTATCTAGTGGCTTGAAATTGCAGGCATGGTGAAATAATATTCATCCTCAAAGTCATAGTCTGTGGCGCCTTTTTTACGTAAAAATTCAAAATATTGAGTGCAATTATCGTAAAACTCTTTATTTTTACCCTGATTTTCTTCCATATCTTCACTATCAAAATTTCCATTTTGTCAAGAGTGTGAGTGATTTTAGTTCTGAAAGTGTGTTTTCTTTAAGCAGAATTTAATGGAGTCTTGTTATGCTCAGATCCTTTTTTTGGAAGAGTGAATGAAAATGTGGCTCCTTGATTGGGCTCACTCTTCACGGATATTTCTCCAAAGTGGTTTTCTATTATTCCTTTACAAATTGCTAGTCCTAATCCACTACCTCCACTTTCTCTAGTTAATGTGGCATCCACTTGATAGAATTTTTTGAATAGATCTTTTTGTTTATCTTTGGGGATACCTATTCCATTATCTTTGACATTTATTTTTACTTCATTGGGACTATCTTCTATATCGATCTCAATTTTTCCCTTGTTTGGATGAATTGATGCAATACTGTTTTTTATCAAGTTTGATATCACTTGAGATATTCTTTCTGCATCGTGGTCTACTGTGATATTTTCCCCCGTTGTAATAATTTCAATATTGTTTGAATCTGCTTCTAATTTCAATGGTTCTATCCCTTTCTTTATTGTATCTTTTATTCCACTGGTATTTTTTGACATTCTTAACTGTCCTAACTCTAGTTTTTGTGCGTCAAGTAAATCTGAAATTATTGATAATAAAGTTTCAGAACTTGATTTTATAATGTTTATTCTTTCTTTTTGTTTTACTGTTAATTTCCCTAGATGCTCACTAAGTAAAATATCTGCATAACCTTGAATTGGAACTAGCGGTGTTTTTAATTCATGAGTGATCATTGCCAAAAATTCATCTTTTGCAATATCTGTTTTTTTAGCCTCTTCTTCTTTTTCTTTGATTGTGTTAGACATTATGTTGAAATTTTCAACTAATTGTCCTACTTCGTCTTTACCTGAGTATTGAATTGTTTCTCCGTATACTCCCTCTCTCATTTTTGATATGGCTTGAGTAATTGCCTCAAACGGATGTAGTGATTTTCTAATCATAATCAGAACTATGAGGAAAACGCCTATGTCTGTTACTAGAATTATCTGAACAATTATTATTACATCGGATTCGTGATCTGCGATATTTTTACTCCACTTTTGAATAATTACATCTATATCTGAATAAAACATTTCTTTATTTTCTAGCATTTCTTCTTTTGCAGAATTAAATTCTGGTGATAGTAGTGCCCGTTCTTCTAAAATTGATATTTTTGTTTCCATTGATTCCCATAATGGGTCTAGTTGTCGTAATGAATTGGATTTTTCTCTTGGCAATGGAATTAATTCTTCATGTTTTTCCCCTACACTTTCAACATCTAAATCCAAAGTGGATATTTGTAATAATTTTCTAATACCTATTTCGAATTTTAATCTCTTTTCTTTCAATTCTTCTTGAGAATTTACATCTTCTCCAATTGAAATTAATAATGTTTGTTGACCTATGACTTTACTGCATTCTAACAAGTCTTTGACTATTTCTTGGTGTCTGGAATAATCTCGGTCTAAATCTTGCACTTCATCGTTAAGATCATTAGCTGATAAAATCAATTCATTATTTTTCTTTAAAATATAGTTAATTGCACTTGAAGCTTCTTGATCAAAAACTGTCATTTTTTCCAATTTATGAATTGAATCTCTATACTTTTCCCATGATGTTGATAAATTTTGATATTCTAAAACTAGTATGTTTGGAACTTTTTCTGCAAATTGTCCATTAAGTCTTCCGCCTGTTTCTATTGATTTGATAGTGTTTTCCACATTTTGAATACTATTATCTAAATTTTCTTTATCTTGTGTATTTCCACTTGCTACTGACATTGCAAATGCTGCAATTGCCTCGGTACTAACTTTTACATCAGCTATTTTGATTATTGAGTATGATTGATCTGCTCCTGTATGACTGTCTTGATAAAATAAGAATAGATTTACCCCTGCCGCAAAAATTAATATCGATACTAACAAGTAGGTTTTACTAATTAGCTTCACAACTAGATTTTCTTACCACAGAGTATAAAAATAATGGTGAAACTTCCCAACTATCTGCTATGCCTGATGAATTCTTGGATGTTGCTACAAAAGAAATCAAAGAAGATCTATGTGGATTAGAAACTCTTCTGAGTGGATGTAAAAATGATCATGATGTTATTACATTCATACCTGAATTTCAAAAACACACCCACAAGATTATGGGGTTGGCCCTATGATGGGAAATGATTCTCTTGGTAGTGTAGCCAAATCTCTTGATTCATTGTTAAAGAAATTCATGGATAGTAGTTCAGTTGTTGGGCTTTTTGTTTTGCTATCTGACCTCTTACCTTTCATGATGTCTTTAATGATTGAGCCTACAACTGACTCTTTGAAAGTTGAAGAAAAAATTTTTAAAATTGAGAATTTTTTGAATTAGTTAATGTATTTAAAATACTAAGCAGATTGTTTTACCATGGCCAAGATTTTGATTGCTGATGATTCTGATGCAATCCGACTTGTTTTGAAAGATATTCTTTCTATTGGAGAACATGATATAATTGGTGAATCTGTTGATGGTGAAGAATCTATTTCCATGTATAAGGATCTTAAACCTGATATGATTTTATTAGATTTGGCAATGCCAAAAAAAGATGGTTTGACTGTTGTCAAGGAAATTATTGAATTTGATCCTAATGCTAAGATTATTCTCATCACTGCTAGTGATGATCAAAAAATAATCAAAGAATGTTTGACTCATGGTGCATCTTCCTATGTTTCAAAACCATTTGATTTCAAAGTTGTCTTAAAAGGGATTACTGACGTTTTAGCAAAGTAATTTAGGGTATTGTAATAATTCTAAATGATTAAAGCATTGTCAAAAATTGTAGCTGATACTAGTGTCATAATTAATGGTCAATTAACTGCTCAAATTGAATCTGGCAGTATTAGGGATTTTGAGATTATAATTCCCCAAGCTGTTTTTGATGAATTACAATCTCAAGCATCAAAGAAGAAGGAACAAGGGTTCATAGGTCTTGAAAGAATTCAAAAACTCAAATCATTATCTGGAAGTCACGGATTAACTATTGTTGTAAGTGGTACCCATCCTTCTTCAGATGATGTCAAACTTGCAAGCAGTGGAAGAATAGATGCTCTGATAGTTGACATGGCAAAACAAAACAATGCCATACTGTATACTTCTGATAATGTACAGCATTTAGTTGCTCGTGCTGAAGGAATTGAAACTGTCTTTCTAAAATCTGAAATAAAAAATGAATCTTTAGAGTTTCTCAAATTCTTTGATTCTGAAACTATGAGTATACATCTTAAAGAAAATCAATGCCCTTTGGCAAAAAAAGGCAAACCTGGAGAATTTGTACTGACAAAACTAAATGATGAGATTTTATCCAAGGATTACTTGGAAATGATTTCATCTCAAATTTTAGATGTAGTTAACGTGTATGATTCAAGCACCTTGGAGATATCTAAAACAGGTGCCTCTGTAGTTCAGCACGGTGATTACAGAATTGCTATTACTTATCCTCCCTTCTCCGAGTCTTTTGAGATTACCATAGTTCATCCTATAGTGAAACTATCTCTTGATGACTATGCAATTTCTGAAAAATTAATGGAGCGTTTCTCTGATAGTGCTGAAGGTATTGTGATTTCAGGAGCTCCCGGCTCTGGAAAAAGTACTCTTGCCTCAGGTCTTGCAAATTTTTATCACAATCAAGGAAAAATTGTAAAAACGTTTGAATCTCCACGTGATTTACAAGTTGATCCAGGTGTTACACAGTACAGTAAGCTTGATGGTTCATTTGATAATTCCGCAGACATTCTATTACTTGTAAGGCCTGATTATACAATTTTTGATGAAGTCAGAAGACGAGAAGACTTTGTGACTTTTGCTGATTTAAGATTAACTGGTGTTGGGATGGTCGGTGTTGTTCATGCAAATTCTCCGTTGGATGCAATTCAGCGTTTTATTGGAAAAATTGAACTTGGAATAATTCCAAATGTTTTGGATACAGTAGTCTTTGTAAAAGATGGTGGAATTCAAAAAGTATATGATCTGGAATTAAAAGTCAAAGTTCCAACCGGTATGACTGAATCTGATTTGGCAAGACCTGTAATTGAAATTAGAAATTTTGAAGATGATGTTTTAGAGCATGAAATTTACACGTTTGGTGAGGAAAATG
>JACNFR010000017.1 GCA_014384555.1 Candidatus Nitrosopumilus sp.
CTATGATTACAACTTTGGCTTCTTTTGCAGATTTCCATCCTAAAATTTCTACTTTTTTTCCTTCCAAATCTTTGTACACTTGGAAAAAGTGAGCAATTTCTGAGCGATAATGATCCTCTATATCTGTAATATCTGCTGTGTGTAGGTATCTTGGATCATTTGTTGCAACACAAATAATTTTATCATCTAGTTTTCCGTCGTCTTTCATTTGAAGTAATCCTATTGGTCTTGCTTCAATTAAAATTCCTGGATATGTGGGATTTGTAACAAGCACTAGCGCATCAAGTGGATCTCCATCATCTGATAATGTTTGAGGAATGAGGCCATAATCTCCTGGATAATGAAATGGTGAAAATAACACTCTATCTAATTTTATCATGTTGTGTTTTTTATCATATTCGTATTTGTTCATAGAACCTTTTGGGATCTCTACAATGGCATTGATGATTTCTGGAATATCATTACCTGATTCTATATCGTGCCAAAAATTCTTACTCATTTTCTAGCTCTTCATCTAGATATTCCGTATATGAATTCTATGAAATAATGATGCTGAGCACCTTGAAGATACTGTGGTGAGAAATACTCTTCATCAAATTTTAGTAGGAATGTGGGAATCTGCCTATTGATTATATTAAATTATCAGTATTTGGAATTACTTTGTAAATTTTTACAGTATAATCTCCTTCAAACACATTTACAATTTCACCTGTATTGGAATCCATATTTCTAACTCTGAATTTGTATTCATAAGAGCCATCTCCTTTTGCATCTACTTGTGCAAAGTGAACTGGATCCTCTCCTTTGTAAAATTGAATAATAATTGGATATCTTTCAGCAACATCTGATGCCTCACCTCTTACCGTTCCCCATGGGAGTTGATTATCTTGTGGGATGTTCATTGTGATTATTGTTTTTTCTAAACTTACTTTTTCATTTATTGGGGTGACTGTAATTTGATTGGTCTCAGCAGAAATATCTCCTGGGATTAGTATTACTCCAAAAACTGTAATAATTGACACAATTAACACGATGTTGGTTTTTACATTCATTTCATTCATGGTTTTTCAAACTCATTTAAAAAATTTATTACTAATTCATTTCCAATTCAATTATGGTAACTCTTCCTCTATATCACAACATGCTTTGTGAACCCATTGATCTTTAGAATTTTTTAAAATTTCTTTACCTGTTTTGATAGTGTCTCCGCACTCTACACATTTTCCATTAAATCTTGCTTTCATGTTTTCTCTATTGTTTTATCTAATTTTAATCAGGGTATTGAGGAAATCTGATTTTTGAATATTCTCTACTCTAGGCTCAAATTATATGCCTATTTTGACTCTCTTTTTGTCATAAATGGATGTTACATTGCTCATTTTGATGATTTTCCCTAGGCTGAAAATGATTTTGTCTGTCTGAAAAACATGTGACAGTTTGTTATATTGATGAAAGTGTAACAATAATTGCTTACAAATGGCTACCGAATCCCAGATCAATCTGTTTGACAATGAATCAGACACTGCAATGTATAAGCATAAACTAACTCTTGAAAAAATAAGAAATGAATTAATTAATTTTGGTCTTACAAAAAGTCAAGCAAAAGTTTTCATCTATCTTGGCAAATATGGTTCCAAAACTGCATCTGAAATTGCCAAAGCATTACAATTACCTCGAACTGAAACATATCATTTAGTTAACTCATTACAAAATTTAGGATTAGTTGTTGCGGAATTATCTCATCCAACAAAGTATACTGCAATGGATATGAAAGAAGCTGTTTCTACATTAGTGAAACAAGAACAAGAGAGAATTGATGTCTTAGCTGATAAAGAAGAATCTCTTTCTCAAATGTGGAAGGAAATACCTTTCTTTGCTGTAGAAACTGATGAATCAAAATCTGAAAAAATGCAATTGTTGCATGGCACTGGTCCTATAATTAACAAAATAAAAGAGATGGTGAGTTCTAGTATTGAAGATTTCAAAATTTATGGTAGCGTCTCAGATTTACTTCGAATGTATCATGCTGATGTATTTGATTGGATTGAAAATACTCCAACTGACCTAAAAGTAGTTGCTTCACCTGTAAATAAAACTCCTGAATTCTTGTCTGAGATGGAGTCTTCAAAAATTAAAGCACTTCCATCTAATTCTGAAAACAAATGCTTCATAGTTAATGACAAAAAGGAAGTACTGATATTCATGCGAAATGCAACACATCCAACTAGACAGACTTTTGCCTGGTGGTCTGATTCTGAAACACTAGTAGATATGATGATTTCCCTCTTTGATTTGTCTTGGGAAAAAGGCGAAACTCTGTATTAGAAAAATCTCTTTTGAATAATTCTTTATTTTATTAATTTCTTGTATTTGAAATCAAGTCTAGATATTCCTTTTTTTCCATATTGTATTTTTCATGATTTCTCACAAAATCTTTAATGGCTTTGGCTATCATACTTGTATCCAAATTTTCTTTATTTTTTAGAATTGTCTCTAATAGAACTTCCTTGGCTGATTCAACCTGAATTTTTCTTTGATATACGTCCACAGACACTATTTGTCTTTTAGATTTTAATGATTACTATTGCATTATACTAAAATGAATTTTTGTTATTTTGGACAATTTTTCAGTTAGTATTTAATGACATATGCTTGTAAACCATAGCATATGGATTCCCACGACGTTGTAGATGAGGTTAATGCCTTGTTGAAGCTTGGTGTTGGTGATCCATATCGTTTAGAGCATATCAAACAAACCTATGTTCAAAATCAAAAAATTTGGATTACTGATGAAAATTATCTCAAACGTTTAAGGGAAAAATACCTTGTTAAACACACTTCTGATGTTCCATTGGATGAGGACATTGTTTTTGAAAATGAACCTGAGAATACTGAAACTATTCACTGTTGGAAATGTGGAAAAAAAGGTCCTTTGGGTGCTAATTTTTGCATGATTTGTGGAACTTCATTATTTGAAGTTGGTTCAAATCCTCAACCTGTTATTGAAACTCAAAATTCTAAAAATTATAAAAAATCTATTTCTTTGAAAATCCCAATGTTTGTTGCAATTCCTGTTTTAATTTTGATAATTATCGGGGCTGTGTATTCTCAAGGATATTTTGATAATGCCTTGGAATCATCTGATACTATTACTGCTCCTGTAGTTGAGAATAAAGTTATTTTCTACGGTGAATATGATCCAAAATGTGGTGATGGAACCGTTCTTGATCCTGAAACCAATGTTTGCCGACTTGGTAGTGTTAAAACATCAAGTTCTGGTGAAACTGATTCCAAATGCGGTCCTGGAACTGTATTTGATTCTGAATCTAATTCTTGCATTCTTGGATGAATTAATGGTGGACCGGATGGGATTTGAACCCACGACCTTTGCGGGAAATTAATTTCCTTACGC
>JACNFR010000041.1 GCA_014384555.1 Candidatus Nitrosopumilus sp.
AACAAGCTGTTTCAATGTGGACAGGCCAGAGTGACCAAATTCTACCCCAATTGATGGCATAGCCTAACGGTTTATCAATTGCTTTTTCTAAAATATCCCCTAACTTTCCAATGAAAACATTTGCGTTTTCTGGTGTTACTAAATCTTTAAGCAATCTTATCCCCTACCCTCGTAAATATAATTTATATAAAAAACTACCATATTCTTCGTCTCCCTGATTGATATAATGCAAATGCCATTGCACCAAACATAATAGCTAAAAAGGCCATCATCGGCAAAGTTGCAATCTTTGGAATTTCTAAAAGTGCACTACCCCATGCATACAAGAATATTGCCATCACATCAAAAACAACAAACATCAAAATGTACGGGTAATACTGCATCATGAAATGAGTTCTACCTTCTCCTGAAGGAACCTGTCCACATTCCATTGGTAAGAATTTTACTGGATTACTTTTTTTTCGAGGAGAAATCATTCTAGAAATAACTAAAGCTGGAGCCATAGCTACTATACCAAACGCAAACATCAATACAACGGTACTGTAATTGCCCGCTAATTCCCCGACCAATTTAGCTTTTCACTCCAATTTTTGTATAAAAAGGTATGTTTCATTTTTGGGATCAAATTTGAAAAAATTAATTTTTGTAAAGAACTTAATAGGATAACGCCAAACTGCGATCATGTCGTTAAATGTAGGGGATATTGCTCCTGGTTTTGAACTAGCAGACACTGAATTGAAATTGAGGAATTTGGATGAATTTAAAGGAGGAAAAATAGTCATATCATTCATAGTAGCAGCAAGTTCTCCAGTTTGTGAAGTAGAACTTTGTACATTTAGAGACTCTTGGAAAGAAATTTCAGACATGGGCGCCAAAGTTATAGCAATTAGTAATGATGGTCCGTTTGCAAACAAGGCATTTGCAGAAAAACACAACTTTAACTTTCCATTATTAGCTGATTATACTAGTAAAACAATTAGGGATTATGATGTTTTGATGCCACATTTACTCCACATCAAAGACTACAATGCAGCAAAACGTTCTGTTTTCATAATTAATGAAGATGGAAAAATTGGTTACAAATGGGTTTCAGAAGATCCGCTTAAAGAGCCAAATTATGAAGAAATTAAAAATTTCTTAAAATAAAAAACTTATTCTATCTCTGCAACAACGTCGCCTTTAGCAACAGTTGCAGTTTCTTTAACTTTTATTGTTTTTACAATTCCATCTTTGTGTGATTTAATAGCAACTTGCATTTTCATAGATTCTAAAGTACAAACAACATCTCCTTTCTTCACAGTATCACCTTCTACAACAGATATGGATACAACTTTTCCAGGAATTTGACTTTTCAAAGCTAGTTGTGCATCACCAGTACCACCACCACCTGAATTTTTGTAAACAATTTCATCAAAGTGTGTATGTAAGTTTAAGGTAATTGGAACATTATCAATTACAATATTCATTTCATTTGTAGATTGTTCTAGATATTTTGCTTTATGATATTTGTTATCTAAAATAAATTCAATTCCTTTAGAATTCATCGATACGATTTTTAATGTATGTTCTTTGTCATCGATTTTAATTACATAGTCATTATTTCCAAGATTTTCTACAATCTTTCCATCAAATGTTTTTTCTAAATCTTGTATTTTATAATCCATTTTTCATCAATCCAGTTTATATTTCCAATTTGAATTATTGACAGTGCTAGTTTGTGCTCTGCTCTTAAAGTATTCAGAATGAATAATTGCAGCTGCTAATGCGGCTTCACTCTTCTCTTCTTTTTCTTTTTTAAGATCTTCAGTTAGTCTATCAATCATTCCATAACGTTTGAGAAAGTCTGTTGAGAGGTCTCCATTTTTGTATTCATCAGAAGCTAGAATTGTTTTGTATAATGGAATTGAAGTTTCAACTCCTTGAATGTAAAAATCATTTAGTGCGGCAAGCATTCTAGTTCTAGATTCCTCAAATGTTTGTCCCCAAGTAACGAGTTTTGCCATGAGAGAATCATAGAATGGTGAAACAGTACAACCAGGATAAAGATAGGTATCACATCTTACACTTGGCCCTGCAGGAATTGTTACATCAGGTACAGGTCCTGTCGACGGAGCAAAGTCTAAGAAAGTATCTTCTGCATTTATTCTACACTCAATTGCATAACCATTCATTTTAAGATCACTTTGCTTGAATGGAATTGCTTCACCATTTGCAATATCTAGTTGTAATTTGACCAAGTCTAATCCAGATACAAATTCTGTAATTGGGTGTTCTACTTGCAATCTTGCATTGATTTCAATAAAGTAAAATTCTCCATTATCAGCCCTCAAGAATTCTGCAGTACCCAAATTAGTATAGCCTACTGCATCAGCAGCTCTACATACAGATTCACCAACACGTGCTCTGGTTTCTTCATCAACAATTGGAGAAGGAGTTTGTTCAATTAATTTTTGATTACGTCGTTGAATGGAGCATTCTCTTTCAAAGATGTGAACGGTATTACCATGAGTGTCTCTAGCAAATTGATATTCGATGTGTCGTGTTTTTTCTAAGAATTTTTCTACTAGTATTGCAGATTTTCCTACTGCTGAAATTGATTCAGCAGTTACGGATTCAAAACCATCTTGTAATTCTTTATCATTAGTTACAATTCTGATTCCACGACCTCCACCACCATAAACGGATTTTAACATTACAGGATAACCAATATCATTTGCAATTTTTTCTGCATCATCTGCATCATGTACTAAACCAGGGCTTCCAGGGACAGTTGGAACTTTTGCTTTAAGCATTGCATCTTTACATTTCATTTTATCTCCACAAAGATTCATGGATTCTGCAGTAGGGCCAATAAAGATAATTTTATTTTTCTCACACAAGTTTGCAAAGTCATCATTTTCTGAAAGGAAACCATAACCTGGATGTACTGCATCTGTTCCTGATTTTTGCATCACTTCAAGAATTTTTTCTTGGTTAAGATATGATTTAGCAGGAGCTGCTTCACCAATATGGTATGCTTCAGTTGCTTGCTTTACATGCATTGAATTGTAATCTTCATCAGAATAAACAGCGACTGTTTTAATTCCCAGTGCCTTACATGTTCTGATAACACGTAAAGCGATTTCCCCTCTGTTTGCGATAAGTACTTTTTCAATCATATTCAATCACAAATTGATATTCCCGTGTTTTCTTGGAAGTTGTTTTACTCTTTTGTTTTCAAGCATTTCAAGTGCTTTAATCAACATAGGTCTTGTTTCAGCAGGATCAATTACATTATC
>JACNFR010000003.1 GCA_014384555.1 Candidatus Nitrosopumilus sp.
CCACAAACAAAATCAATATCATGAATTCCATATCCAGCTAATTTATCGTGAATAATACCCGTCACTTCTTGTGAAGGGTTTTTTCTATAGTATTCAATACCTTGAATTAATCCTGAAAAACAATTACCTATACCTACTAAACCAACTTTAATTCTGTCTGACATTTAAAATCCATTGTGGTAAGGGAGGTTTAAAGTTTCCTTAGGTAATTAAAAAAGCACATACCAAAGGCAGGATTTTATATTCGACGCTAACATACTGAATAATCATGGTTGACCCAGGCCGTCCAGTAAGAGACATTCAAATTGATTCAAACATGACAATAGAAAAAATTTTTGAAGAACTATCCCAATCAGGAGGATTCGAATCAGTGAATTTATCAAGCGGGTTAGAAATTTTAACAGAAATGATTTCAAACAAACAATGTTTAAGATTTATTTCATTTGTCGGGGCAGTTGTATCTACAGGATTAAGAGGAATCATTAAAGATATGATTAAAAACAAATGGTTTGATGTTGCAATTACAACATGTGGTGCATTAGATCATGACATTGCAAGACATTTTTCACATTACAAAGAAGGTTCATTTACAATGGACGATATGGAGCTGGCAAATCAAAACATCCACAGATTAGGTAATGTGTTAGTTCCAATGGATAGCTACGGGCCACTAATTGAAGAAAAAATGCAAGCATTTCTAGAAGAAGAATATCAAAATGGGATTAAAGAAATGAGTACTGCAGAAATATGTAAAATGATTGGGAAACATCTAGGAGAAGATTCTTTTCTTTATTGGGCATACAAAAACGACATCGATGTAGTCGTTCCAGGAATTATGGATGGTGCAGTAGGGAGTCAAATTTGGTTATTTACACAAAAACATGCTGATTTTAAATTAAACATGGTAGGGGATGCAAACTTACTTTCAGGGTTAATTTTCAAAGCTGAAAAATCAGGAGCATTCATGATAGGTGGAGGGATTTCAAAACACCACACATTATGGTGGAATCAATACAGAGAAGGATTAGATTATGCATTTTACATAACTACTGCACAAGAATTTGATGGAAGTCTAAGTGGTGCATTAGTTAGAGAAGCAATTTCATGGGGAAAAGTTACACAAATAGCAAAACAATCAACACTTCATGCAGAAGTTACAACAATACTTCCATTCATTTACGCTGCATTAATTTCAAAACTACAAAAATAGAATTAGATAAAAGCTATTATTTGATCAATGTGAAAAATAGTCATTGAATACAACGATTAGAATTAGAGAGATAAAGAAATTAAATTTAGAAAATGGGTATCTCATAGATGGATTTCCATCAGTTGGATTTAGTAGTGCAATTGCAACTGAATCAATGATCCATACATCACAATTTGAGTTAGGAGGAGTTATAGATTCAGAAAAATTTCCCCCCATCAGCGTAATAAAAGATGGAAAGCCAAACTTTCCAACAAGAATATTCGTTAATGAAGATTTGAAAGTAGGGATTTTTTTATCATATCTCACTCTAGATCAATCACTACATAGAGTTACAGCAAAAACAATGTTATCATGGGCAAAAAAACACAAAATCAAATTAATTGTCAGTAGTGTCGCAATAAAATCTCCAAACGGAGATGAAGAAATGATAGGAATAGGAAGTACAGAATCTGCAAGAAAGAAAATAGCAGAAGCAGGACTCAAAGTATTAGAACATGGAACAGTTCCAGGAATTCCAGGAATATTGTTAAACGAAGGTAACATGTCAAATCAAGATGTTATTGTAATAATTTTTCATACAAATGGGGAGGGTCCGGATTTTAAATCAAGTGCAAAACTATGCATGGCAATGTCAAAATTAATTCCTGGAGCATCGTGCGACATTCTTTCATTACAAAAAGAAGCAGAACAAGCAGAAATCACCATTAAAGAAGCGCAAGAAGAAACCAAACATCTCAAAGATTCCATGTATAGATGATATACTTCAATCAAGTTTATTTCAGAATTAGATAATATCAGAATATTATGAGTCAAATTCTAGAATTTGCAATTATAGTAATTGTAATTTCAGCATCAGGAGTTATGACACCAGGTCCACTTTTTGCAGCTAATGTTTCATACGGATTACGAGGAGGAGTAAAATCAGGCATTAAAATGGCAGTAGGTCACACAATTGTAGAATTCCCGTTAGTTATTTTATTAGGTATAGGAGTATTTTCTTTAGAAATTTTCCCAGAATTTAGAACAGTCATTTCTATTTTTGGGGCAATTACACTTTTTGTATTTGCAACATTACAAATCAAAACAGCATTACAGAAAAAAGATAACATTACATCAAATTCAAAACAAGGTCCACTAGTTACAGGAATTGTACTAAGTGGATTAAATCCATTTTTCATTATTTGGTGGCTGACTATAGGTTTCAAATTAATTTCAGATGCAATGTTAATTTGGGCATTTTCAGGTATTCTTGTAGTATTTCTCCTCCATATTTGGATGGATTTTGTATGGTTGGGCGGAGTTTCATTTCTGGCATCAAAAAGTTCACAAATTTTATCAAACAAGAATTATAAAATTTTAATGATTGGGTTAAGTTTGATGTTAGTATATTTTGGAATAACTTTTTTGACAGATTTAATTCTCTAACCACAATCTAAAATTTCTATTTGAAACTCACATTGATCATTATACAAATCAATTTTTTCAAGAATATTTTCACAGAATTCAGGATCTAATGATTTTTCATATGAATTAATCTCATTAGAAATTACAATATGATCAACACTGCAGGGATTATTTGTTAATTGTAAAATAACTATCAAGGTAAAAATTGCAAATAGAATTAGTATTAAATATTTTAGATTAATTTTTGGTAATATCAATTTCCATAGTAGAAACATTACGTTGTTTTCCATCTTGAGAAGTTAAAGAATCAGATGAAATTCTCACATCACTAATCACATATCCAACAGAATCCATACGTTTTACAATCATTTGAGAAACATCCACAGCTTGTGTAATTCGTTTTCCTCGTGCTTTTATTGTTACAGTAGTTCTCGTTGAAAGTTGAGTTAAAGTTGCAGAAACATAAGTCATGATTGGTTTTGTACCAACAAAAATTACATCTCGCTCTTCATGAATTTTAGGAGTCTCAGAAGTTTCAGTTGCTGGTGTTGGTTCTGGTGTTGGTTCTGGTGTTGGTTCTGGTGTTGGTTCTGGTGTTGGTTCTGGTGTTGGTTCTGGTGTTGGTTCTGGTGTTGGTTCTGGTGTTGGTTCAG
>JACNFR010000064.1 GCA_014384555.1 Candidatus Nitrosopumilus sp.
CTATTTCTTCTGCTTATGCAGAGGTTCCTGGTTGGGTAAAAAACAATGCCGGATGGTGGGCTGATGGAACTATCTCTGAATCTGAATTTATTTCAGGTGTGGAATTTTTGATAACTGATGGGATCATTGTAGTACCTCCAACAACTATATCTTCTGAAACATCTGACGGTGTTCCAGATTGGGTAAAAAACAATGCCGGATGGTGGGCTGATGGAATAATTACTGATGTTGAATTTGTAAATGGAATTCAGCACTTGATAAAATCTGGATTGATTTCAGTTTCTGTAAATTCTGAACCTGTCAAAGTCACTTCTGTTGAATCTGATATTGGAGATTCAACATCCGACGTGCTTGAAGCAGATCTAGAGCAATGTTCTGAAATCACAAAAGCATATGACAGACTTAATTGTGAAAGAGACGCAAAACATCAAATCATTGCATATCATTACAAAGCAGTCTCTCAAGCATTTGAAGTCGGACCAGTCACTTACTATTGGCCTGGATTTGACACTGAAGGAAATACATTTGAAATTACTTCCTCCGGTCAAGCACTATTGAAACTTCGAATCTTAGTTGAAAACACTGGTTCAAGTCAAAATGAAGCGCTCTTCTGTACAGGACCTGCCGTATGCAACTATGATGTCACTGATGGTGATACATCATACAAGTATTCTGGAACCGACTTTACAAATGGTCAAGTAATTGTGAAACCTGGTGAGTCTAAAATATTCAACATGTTCTTTGGACCAAACATTGGTGGTGGAGGAACAACATTTGAGTATGATTCTGCAAAGGAATACCACTTTAGAATCGCTGAAAACTTTGGAAGTGCATCTATCCCATTAAACTTGGGATAAGCACTCTTTTTTATTTTAAATTTAAAATCTGACATTTATCCATAATCGACATATCTGTCGTAGCGTGCTTCGATTTCTTTATTATCACCTAATTTTATTTTCTCGTATTCCTCATTTTTTCTAAATTCGATGTATTTGATAATTTCAGCAAATGCCTCTTCTTTTGGGTATGATTCGAAGACAGGTTCAACTAGTCGTAAATATTCTATAGTTTTTTCTCGAAATTCTTCTCTAGTTGGTTTTTTGATTCCTTTCATTCTAAACCAAACAGTACCCCAACTTGCACCTACAACATGTGGCAACAAGTCAAATGCTCTTTGAATTTCAAAACGTTCGTCGTTTCTCATGATTCTTGAAGGAATCTTGCAGCTGATTTTGCAAAATATGTTACAATCATGTCTGCCCCTGCTCTTTTAATTGAATATAGAATTTCCAATGTGATGTCTTTCTCATTAACATAACCTAATTGCGATGCTGCTTTGACTAGGGCATATTCTCCAGATACACTGTATGCTGAAACTGGAACATTGTATTTTCTTCTAGTTTCTGCAATTAAATCCAAATATGCTAGGGCTGGTTTTATCATGACAATATCTACTCCTTCTTCGATATCTGTTTCTACTTCCATCATTGCTTCTCTTGCATTTGTGTATGAAACTTGGTATGTTTTCCTGTCTCCAAATTTTGGAGCACACTCTGCTGCATCTCTAAATGGTGAGTAAAAGTTAGAACGATGTTTTGCAGAGTGTGACATTATTGAAACATCTATAAATCCTGAATCATCTAGTGCTTTTCTAATTGCGGCCACCTGTCCATCCATCATTGCTGATGGTGATACTGTATCTACTCCTGCTTTTGCTTGACTGATTGCAATTTTTGCTAGTGTTTTCAAACTTGTATCATTATCGATTTTATCTCCTTGAATAATCCCACAATGTCCTGTAGATGTAAATTGACATAGACAAACATCTGCCATGATCACTATTTTGTCCCCAAATTTTTCTCTAATTTGTGAAATTGCCTTTTGAACAATCCCGTTATCATCAAATGCTGAACTTCCTGCTTCATCTTTTGTAGTTGGAATTCCAAAAAGCATGATTGCAGGAATTCCTAAATCAATAATTTTTTGAACTTCTTCATTAACATCCCCTAATGGTAATCTCTCTATTTCTGACATTGATTCTACCTTGACTCTTTCTTTCAAATCTTCCTGAACAAATACAGGACAAATGAAATCTTTTGGAGATAGAGTTGTTTCTTGAACTAACTCTCTCATTTTGTCTGATATTCTTAGTCGACGAAGTCGTCTAGTAGGAAATGACATGATAGAATTCTCTCTATCTAAAATATAATCCTAGTCTACTTGATTTTGTTTTTTATAGTCAAATAATTTACTGGCTAATTCTACAACATCTGGGTTACCTTGTTCTGAGGCTTTTCTGATATTGTTCATTGGAGTTGATACAATGCTTTCTACAACTGCTTTTGTTAATTCCTCGATAATCTTGATCTTTTTTTCATCTTTTTCGTCTAGCATTTGAAGTGCTTTTTGCAATTCTTTTTCTCTGAGATTCTCTATGTTCTTGAATACGTCTTTTACAAGTGGTTCTGCTTCTAATCTTTTCATTGAGGCCTCTAATACAGAGACTTCTTCATTAATTATATTTTCAACTGTTTTTACCTTGTTTAATCGTGCATTCATGTTTTTTTCTACCATTTCTGCAATCTGATCTAGATTCATGAGTTTGACTCCTGCTATTGTTGCAACTTTTTCATCTACAGTTCTGGGATTTGACAAATCTAAAATCATCATTCCTTGGCTTTTGTTTTCCATAGCTTCTGTAATTCTGTCATTTGTTACAAGAAAGTATGGTGCAGTTGTTGCAACAAAAATCACATCATAGTTATCAAATCCTGATAGCACTGCTTCAAATTTAATTGCGTTTCCTCCCATTGTTTCACAAAATGTCTCTGATCTTCCCATAGTTCTGCTTGTTACATCAAAAGCATATCCTCGTCTTTGCAATGACTTTGCAACTAGGGTTGATACTTCTCCAGTTCCAATTAGTAAGACTTTTTTTGTTTTTAATTCATCGATGTTTTCTTCTGCAAGTTTTACTGCCATGGAACCTACTGAAATTCCTCCTGCCCCAATTCCACTTGAATTTCTAATTCTGGTTCCCATTCTAATTGCTTTGTCAAATAATGTGTTGAGGTGTTGGCCTGATGCTTTAACTTCTCTGGCAGAAGTAATGGATTTTTTTATTTGTCCTAGGATTTGCTCTTCTCCTAATACCATTGAATCTAACCCTGAGGTCAATTTCAATAAATGGTGTAATGCTTCTTGGTTTTCTACAACTTCTATATTCTCATCAAACATCTCTTTTTCAAGTCCGGTAATTGCTGCCCATGTTTTTTTAATTTTATCTGAATCGTGTGTTTTGGATTTTCCAAATAATTCTATTCTATTACATGTTTGAATAATTACACATTCATCTAATCCTGAATTATTTTTGAATTGCTCATACGCATTATCTATATCTTTAATCGTAAATTGTTCAAGAATGTGAATTGGTGAGTTACGAAATGTAACACGTGCATTGATGATATTTTGATTCATTTCCAATTCCTCAATATTGCAATAGCTCGCTTTTCAGCTTTTTTCATCTGACCGTCTTTTATTAACTGATCAATGCCATTATCACTTATGATACTACGCAAACATTCTTTTCTTTGCTCTTGAGTAGGTATGGTTTCTTTGGCTATCTCTCTTGCCATTTTTTGAATCTTGATTTGAGCAATGTCTTCTTTTGTGATTATTTTTTTGAATAACTTTTCTGATCTATTTTTGATTTTCTTTGACATTGCTGGGCTTCGTCCACCTGTAAAAATTGCAATTTGAATCATATTTTCAAAATCAATTATCGCAGGATTTGAAAAGTCGCTATCATCAGGATTATCTGAACTATATGCGATGATCTTTTTCTTTTTAGCATCCTTGATGATTTTCTGATTCATTTTTCTATCGTTTGTTGTTGTGATGACTAGATCTGGTTTAAATTCTGAAAGAAATTTTGTATCTGAAAGTTTTTGTTTTTTTAATGTGATTTTTTTGGCTTTGGCTAATTTGCTAATATGTGAATTTACTGAATCGCTGATTACTGTAATAATGCAATCTTGTTTAATCACTGAATTGATTCTCTTTTGTGCCTCATTTCCCCCTCCAATGATAATTATTTTTTTACCTTGAAGATTCAGGTCTACTATCATCGATCAAAGGGACTTCGGTTTCTATTTATGTATTAAAAATTAATGCGTGAAATGCCAGCTACATTTTTAATTGAATGAGCAAGTTCTTGAATTATTGACTTCTATGGATGATTCTGATAAAGAACTTCTAAATGAGATTCAATGGACTTTTCCACTTGTAACAAGACCATTTGATGCTATTGCTAAAAAATTTGATACTACCCCTGAGGACATTAAAGCACGATTAAACCAACTTAAAGAAATTGGAGTTTTAAGACAACTAAGCGCAATTTTTGATACTAGAAAACTTGGATACACAAGTTCTCTTGTGGCCATGGAAATTGAATCTGATCAATTAGAAAATGTTGCAAATCAAATCAATCGTCATCCTGGTGTCAGTCATAATTATGAGCGAGATCACCAATTCAATCTTTGGTTTACATTGGCTGTTCCCCCTGGTGCTGATTTGAAAGAAGAGCTTGAAAAATTCAATGTTTTAAAAGGAATTAAAAAAGTAAGAATGCTTCCAACTTTACAATTATTCAAAATTGGTGTTAAGCTTGACATGGTTGATGACAAGAAACATGATGTTGCACCTTCTGAAGAGAAAAAAGAAATCAAAAATGTAGAATTTATTCCAACTGAAGACGACAAAGATTTTATCCGAGAATTACAAAAAGATATGGAAATAATCGATGAGCCATTTGTAAATGCTGCAAAAAATCTTGGCATTACTGAGGATGAATTATTTAAAAAAATGAAACACTATGAAGATATTGGAGTCATGAGAAGATTTGCCGCCATTTTAAGACACCGACAAGTCGGCTTTACTGCAAATGGTATGATTGTATGGAAAGTACCTGAAGATAGAATTACCAAAGTTGGAGAAACACTTGGCTCATTTCCTCAAGTCAGTCATTGCTATGAACGACCAACATATGCTGATTGGCCTTACAATGTATTTTCTATGATTCACTGTAAAACACATGAAGAGGCACATGAGATGGCAAAAACAATTCAAGACCAGATCCATGTAGATGAATATCAAATTCTGTTTAGTTCTCGTGAATTCAAGAAAACTCGAGTAGAATATTTTGTAGAACACTCGTTTAGTTTAGAAGAAACTGTACCTACCTAGAATTCATTTTCATCATGTCCTACGACATGAATTATACAAAAATACTGATCATTCATGTTGCAATAGTATTGGGAATTTTCTCCGCATTCCTTACATGGTGGTTTTTCATCTAGTTCTGATAGTCTAGTGTGGTATACTTTGCTTCTAGTAGTAACTCCTGTGTCTTTGTAGATTCGAGTTATGTTTGAATAATATTCTAATTCTTCTGGGTTTAATTTCTGATAATTTTTGATTTTTTTAATCATAGATTCCCATTTTTTATATTTGCCAATCTTGGCTAGTTTCATCCTTTCAATAACTTCTAATGTTTTTTCTATGTCTATTGGATTGTCCATTTACAAATTAATTTGCTTGAGGCGTTGCTTTTAATTCGTAAGAAGGCCAACTATTGTACAACTCTTCCACCTCTTTCATATCTGAATCTGAAATATATTTTCCATCTGACATTTGGGCATAATTGACAACTTCTTCTTCGCTGATCATTGTTGGAAGTACTGTTGCAAATCCTTTCTTTGTCATCATAAATTTCATTGCAAACTCTGTAATGTTTAATCCATTTCTATCTGCAATTGGTCTGAACTGTTCAACTTTCTCTAATGATGCTTTTAGCCACTCTCTTTTTCTTACTGATCTGTGATCATTATCATCAAACTTTGTATCTGCATTAACTTTCCCTGTTAGGATTCCTGATGCTTCTGGAACTCTGACTAGAATCCCTACATCTTTTTCTTCTGCTTTTTTCATTAATTCATTTCCTGGAGTTTGTTCTAGTATGTTGTAAACTGTTTGAACTGCACTGAGATTTGGTTTATCCATTGCTTCCATGCCTTCTTGGGTCCATCCTATTGCTGGACCTAAAGCAATTTGATATGTTTTGATTGAACCGTCTTTGATAAAACTGTCTAGTAAATTGAATATTGAATCATTTCGTACGTCTTTGAGTTTTGGATTATGTACTCCGTACATGTCAACATGATCTGTTTGTAATCTTTCCAAACTATTTCTTAATGCCATTCTAGTATAATCTTCATCAAACTTTTGTGGAAGTTCTTTGTGACCTATTTGTTCAACGTCTCTAAAATCATAACCATATTTTGTTGAAATAACAATCTCGTCTCTCATATCTTTGAAAACCTCGCCAATTAGTTTCTCACTTAATCCTTTACCGTACAAGTCACCTGTTTCAAAGAAATTAATTCCAACATCGTATGCTTTTTTGAGCATTCTTTTTGCTTCATCCTCTTCAATTTTTTTGCCCCACCAATCAAGAGCGATTGCCCATGCCCCAAATCCTATTTCTGATATTTCGATGTCTGTTTTACCTAGTTTATTGTACTTCAAAACTATTTTTTGAATTAAAATTTCATCATTTATGTTTATCCAAGATTTGCAATGCTGATTTCAGATTTTTTTATAATTGATTTGAATATCTAACCTAAACTGGTGATTAATGGTACGATATCTTTTTTGACACATACTATCATTGGAACATCATTTTTGACATATTTTGATACTTCTGTTTCTCTTAGATCCATTATCAAATCTTGGAAATCTCTAATTTCGTCTACTTCAAACGCTAACATGAAATCTTCATCATGAATTCCAAAAGAATACGTTGTGTTTAGGACTACTTGAGGATATTTTTTACTGACTTCGATATGTTCATCCATGATCACTTGGCGTTTTTCTTTATCTAGTAGATACCATTCTCTTGTTTTTGTAAATGGATAAACTATTACGTGTTTTTTAGGTTCCATCCCTGTTAGAAAACCGTGTTCTTTTCTTGCTCCTTGCACATAGATTGATGGTCGTGTACATGACAAATATGTCATTGATGGGATGATATATTTTCCAAAAACTGTTTTGTATAATTTTTCAATTACTATTTGAATCTCTTCCACTGTTTTTGCTGCAAACCAAAATAAAAAGTCCGTATCATCTCTTAATCCTAAATTTGAATATGTTCTAAATGTAATTCCTGAATTTTTTAAAATATTCTCTACTTCTTTTGCAGATTCTTCTTTTGCTAGATCTGCCATCCATCTCCATTTTGGATCTACTTTGAAAAATGAGAAATTAAAATAATATTGCTCTTCATTTTCTGACATAGTATAATCGATTTTGAAACCCTATTTAAACAAAAACTAGATTCTCTATTCTAGAATTTCGATAATTTTCTCTGAGGATTTGTGTCCTGATTTTATTTGAACCAAAGATGTTGATATTTTGAGATGCTTTGCAATTTTTTTAATAATTTCTTTATTTGCTTCTCCTTTGATTGGTTTTGATTTTATTCCAATATTGATTTGATCATTTTCTATCACTAGGAATTCTTTAGAAAATTCTACATTTACTTTGTAAATCAATAATTTTTTGAAAACTATTCTGGTTAAATTTGATTAGGCTGATTGTTCTAAAGCCCATTCATATCCTTCTGCTTCAAGTTTGTCTGCAAGTGATGCATCACCTGTTTTCAATACTTGACCTCTTGCAAATACATGAACAAAGTCTAGTTTGTCTAAGAATTTCAAAATTCTGGCATAGTGAGTGATTATGATAATTGTTGCATCTTTGTCTGCAACTTTACTGATTGCTTGTGCTACTGCTTGAACTGCGTCAATATCTAATCCTGAATCTGGTTCATCTAAAATTGAAATTTTTGGTTTTAAAACTGCCATTTGTAATACTTCTGCACGTTTCTTTTCTCCGCCTGAAAATCCTTCGTTAAGATATCTTGAAAGAAACTCTTCTTTCAATCCTACTTTTTCTAGATTCTCTTTAAGGTATTTTTGAAATTCTCTAACTGTGATGAATACCTCTCTATTGTCACCCTCGAGTGCTTTACTTAGAGAGTTGTATGCTGTTCTTAGAAAGTGAGAAAATCCTACACCTGAAACTTCAGTTGGGTATTGAAATCCTAAGAATAATCCTTTCTTTGCTCTTTCATCTGCTGATAAATCTAAAATGCTTTCACCATCTAACAAAATATCTCCTTTTGTAACTTCGTATTTTGGGTGTGCAAGTAATGTGTAAGCTAGTGTACTTTTCCCTGAACCGTTTGGTCCCATGATGGCATGCACTTCTCCAGGACCTGTTTTCAAATTGACGCCTTTGAGAATCTCTTTACCTTCTCTTGATACGTGAAGATCTTTGATTTCCAAAACTGCCATATTGCGTTTCATTCTGATTCTCTATATAATACCGACGAAATTTAGCTGATCCTAATCTAAATAATAAAATGAAAAGAGGGGGGGTGTAATTAGTTGGCCAGAGATGGTCTCAAAGTAATTTTGAGTTTGTAGCATGTTAGAATTTCTTTACATCTATTTCTGATAGTTACTTCTGTGACTCCTGCAATACTTGAAACGTCTCTTTGTAGGACGTTTTGTCCAAGTAAAACCGATGCCACATACAGATATGCTGCGGCAATTCCATTTGGGGCCTTTCCATCAGCTATACTGCTGTCTTTAGTTTTTTCTGCAATTTCCAAGGCTAGTCTTTCAACTCTTACCTCAGTTTGTGTCATGTTTGCTATCTTTGAGATGTATTTGTCCATGGTTACAACTGGGGCATGTACTTGTCCCATTTCCATTACCATGGTTCGATAGTATCTAGCTGCAAGTTTTGTTTTTGTTTTAACATCTTTTGCTGGACAAATTCCTCGGCAAATTTCTTCTAATGATCTTACTACATCACATTGTTTACATGCCATGTAAATTGTAGCAGCTGTTATGCTAACTACTGATTTTCCTTTCACATCGACATGTCCATCCAAGTTTCTGTATATCATAGATGCAGTTTCCAAAACATTCTTTGAAAGATTAAGACCATCACATGTTTCACCCATTTTTGCTAAAACATTTGCTAATCTTCTTTCTCTTGGTGAGGAAACTCGTACTCTTTGTTGCCACTTTCTGAGATTATTCATTTGACCTGCAACTTCGCGGTTGATTGTTTTTCCGCTAAAGTCTTTGGTGCTGATTGAAATCTCAGTAGTTATTCCCAAATCATGTTGAGAATAGGTTGTTTGTCCTGTTGCTCTTGCAAGCTTCATCTTGTCTTCGAAGTTTGAGCTTATTGTTTCTGGACCAAAATCTGCAATCTGATCATCGACGACAACGCCGCAACCAGAACAGATTATTTCACCATTCTGCATGTCATCTACTAATGTAGATTTACATTCAGGACAGTTTTGTTTTTCTAGTATGTTCATCATTTTTTTCTCCTAAATTTTTTTGGTTTGTTAGCAGGAGATTCTTGAGATGCGAAAACACTTTTGCCAATGTATTTTTTGATATTATTTGTTAATGGCGTTGCTGATGCAAACGGCCTACTTACTGGACCTATCAGTTCATTTACTTTTGCAACTCTAGTTCCCTTTTCGTCACAGAGTATTTGTCCTTCAACTAATTCTGTTGATAGCTGAACAATTACCCTGCCACTACCGGCTAGGTGCAATATTTCGCCTACCTCCTGCAATTAGAATATGTAACTATGGTATTCTTATCATAGACTTCTGTCAACTTTACTTTAGCTAAGAGCTAGATTTGATTTTATTTTGATTGCTTTGATCTTTTTGCCACTAACTTTTCAGAAATCTTGTTAAGTATTTTTGTCTTGGAGGATCCTTTTGGTACAATGACATAGCCTGACCTCACAAAAGGTCTTTTTGGGAATCTAACTTTGTCATCTGATTCTGTGATTTCTATCCCGCTTGCTTTAGTTGCATCCATTAGTTCTTTTAAGGAAGGATCAAAAACACATTTCTCTAATCCAACTCTTCTACCTTTTGATTTTTTTAAATTCTTGTTGAAATAATCCAACCAGATTACGATGTGCTCGTAATCTTTCATTTTATTCCTTTAGTAAAATTGCGTTGACGATTCCGATTTGTCCTGGTTTTGAAATTACTCTGCATTTACCTTCTTGTGTTTCAAGAATTGCACCTTTTGTAATTATACCACGTCTTTTGTAATCATTGTTTGTAGCATTATCTAATACTTTGATGATTTTTGATTTCTTTACTTTACTTTCACCTATTGCTAAATTGACAAAGTCAATTGTTTTCAAAGCTGTTTTTTGGTTATTGCCTCTAACTCTTCTTGTTACTGTAACTTGAGCTCCGTTAATTGGTTCATTAGGATATCTGTCTGTTTCATATTTTCTTCTGATTCTAAGTGGGACTCTTCTACCACCAGTAATTTTACTGGTTGCTAAGTTCTCTACGGATTTTCTCACGAAAGATGTCTGAATTACTCTAATTTATACAAAACGCAAAAAATTAGCCGTAAAGTAAAAAATTTGCTTAGTTTACTTCTGTAGCAATTTGTGGAGTGGCTGTTTGTCTGTTGGCTGTTTTTCTTACTTTGGAGAATAATCTTTGTTTTAGATCTTCTACATCTCCTTGAATTCCAAAATATTTTTGGAATTTTTCAGTTGTTGTAAAAATTTTTAATCGTCCTACATTTTGATGGCTGATGTAATCTAACTGTCGTAATTCTTTGAGATGTGCATATACTCCAGATCCTCTTGTTTCTACAAGTTGTTTTGATGATATTGGTTGCATGTATGCAATGTAAGACAATGTTTTGAGTGTAGCATTTGGGAGAACTGGTTTTGATGCATATCTTTTGACAGTTGCACTGTATTCTGGTTTTAGTTGCATTACATAGGATCCGTCTGGAAGTATTACAATTTCTAATGCTTTGAACGCTGACTTTGTCTTTTTCATAATGCTGTCAAGTAGTTCTAGAGTTTTTGTTCTTGATTCCGTGCCTGAAGCTCTTACAATGTCTTCTATTCTTAATGGTCTTCCTGCTGAATATAATGCAGCCTCTATTCTTGCTGTTGCTTCATCTAAATTCTCTATTTTCACCAATTATTTTCTACTCCTTTTGATCAATTTGTCATCTCATCCTTGATTACGATAATTTTAATGTCATCTTCAGCTTGCTCCAAATCTACTTTCTGATCTCTTGCCAAAAACAATGCTGCAAAGAAACATCTGATAGAATCCACTTGATCTAAATCTGCAATAATATCTTGCAATAATCCAAATCCTACTGCTCCAATTTTTTTCATTATCAAGTCCTCATATTTCCCAATAATACTTTCAAGAGAAATGAAAAACTCTTGAAAATCTGGCGCTTCAATTGGTTCTATCTCTAATGCTCTATTTCGTCTTGATTGTGGATTTGCAATGGTGCCAATTAGATTTTGTAGTAATCCTAACAAGTCATCTAGTGATACTGGATATGTTGATTCATGTCTGTATGGAATATCTATTAATTCAATATCTACATCAGTTCTTTGATGCATTGGTTTCTTTTCCATTGCTGCTTTTTGTAATGCAAAAATACTTTCGACTTTCATTCTGTAGATCAGTGATGATGACAATGCTGCCATTCCTGCGACTTTGAGATCTTTCTTACCTGTTTTTTCAAGAATTTTTATCAATAAATCTAAAATCTGTATGAGATCAATCTCCCAAACATCTTTTTTTACAACTGATGATGGACTAAATAGAATGTTTATCGGTTCCTGTGAAATACTGCTTGGAGTTTGTGGTTCACTCACATCATAACTTTTTGTCTATTCAATAATATCTAAGGGCTCTATTTTTTTCTCACATCCAGTCAACTCTTATATTGTTAGTATGGAAAAATGAGTTATGAAATCCGCTAGGATCACAGGACCTAATGAACCTCTTGCAGTATCTGAAACTGAAACTCCTAAACCTCAAGGTGCCCAGGTTCTAATCAAAGTGTCTTCTGTAGGTGTATGCCACAGCGATTTGCACTTGTGGGAAGGTGGTTATGATCTCGGTGATGGCCAATTCATGAAAGTAACTGATAGGGGTGTAAAATATCCTGTAACTCCTGGACATGAAATTGTTGGAATTGTTGAAGATATTGGAGATGGAGTTTCTGGAATTTCAAAAGGCGAACAAGTTTTAGTTTTCCCTTGGATTGGTTGTGGGGAATGTCCTGCATGTAAAGTGGCTGATGAAAATCTCTGTGATGCCCCAAGATCAATGGGCGTCTTTCAAGATGGTGGTTATTCTGATTATGTTTTAATTCCAAATTCTAAATATCTGGCTAAACTTGATGGTGTAGATCCTGATGCTGCTACTTCTCTTGCTTGTTCTGGGTTAACTGCATACACTGCTATCAAAAAAGCAAACAAAAATTCACCTGAATTTATCGTGATTATTGGTGCTGGTGGTTTGGGACTGATGGGTGTACAAATTGCATCAGCTATCACTGATGCTAAAATTATTTGTGTTGATTTGGATGATCAAAAATTAGAAACTGCAAAAGAAATGGGCGCTCATTTTACTGTGAATTCTAAAAACCCTGAAACAGTTCAAAAAATAATGTCTATCTGTAATGATAAGGGTGCAGACAGTGTTGTTGACTTTGTTAATGCTCCTCCCACAGTAAAAACTGGTTTAGCTGTTTTAAGAAAACGTGGAAATCTTGTACTGGTTGGATTGTTTGGAGGTTCTTTGGAAATCTCTCTTGTAACAATTCCTCTAAAATCAATTATCATTCAAGGTGCATATACTGGAAATTATAATGATATGGTTGAACTTCTTGATCTTGCACGAAAAGGAACAATCAATCCTGTGATTTCTAAAAGATATTCTTTGGATGAGGCAAATACTGCCTTGGAGGATCTTAAAGCCCGCAAAATTCTTGGCCGTGCAGTGATAAATCCCTAGTCAAATATATCGCTCCAAAATTTTATAACAGAAAAAAACTGGATGTTGTTGTTGGATACAAAAACAAGTTGCGAGGTTGCATTAACACATCTTAAAAATAAACAATTCATTACTGCTCATACCTTGTTATTAGATCAAGCTGAATCTTTAAAAAAATCTGAATTTCTAAAGTCTGCTTTGTTGTATATGCTGGCAGGTGAATGCAAAACCCGCCAAGGAAAATCTTCTGAAAATGAAATTAAAGAAGCTGGTGATTTGTTTTTAAAATATTCTAATGTAAAAAATTCCAGAAATATTAAAGGTGCATTACTCTGTGCTTCAAAGTGTTTACTAAGTTTAGGTGAATTTGACAAAGCTAAAGATGCATATCAAAAAGCAAAAAGAATCACCCAAACTCCAATTCAAGTTACTAGACCTGTTGTAATAATTGATGATAGTGAGGCAATCACTATGAAATTAAAAACATTTGTAGAAAAATTGGGTCATTCAGAAATTTATGTTTTTAAAAATGGTAAGGATGGGATAAAAGGCTGTAAAAAAATATTTTCTGAAACTAAAGAACCTATAGTGCTACTTGATATGGGATTGCCTGATCTTGAAGGTGATGTCGTTGCTACAAAATTACTAAAAGAAAAAATTGATTTACAAATTATCGTTATCACGGCAGATGAAAAAACTACAAAGCGTGTCCATACTATTCTGAGTACTGGAGTTTCTGCCTTTATTCAAAAACCATTTACGCTTGATGAAGTCAAAAAAGCAATAGATGTTGCAGAATCTGAATATTCTTTATTACAGCAATAACAAAGACATGTTTAGAATATTCACATCTTTAATGTCTATTTCATTTATTCTGTAATCTAATAATTCATCTGAAAATTTCTCCACAATTTTCTCTGATGTATTTTTTTTCTCAGAATTCACTTGTAGTAAAACTAACATGTTCCATTCTCCTTCCATGTTTGATACTAGGAGATAATTATCTAATTTTGTTATGAAATCTTTGATAGTGTCTCTTACGGTTTCAAGTGATTTGGATGGTTTTAATTTCATCAAGACTGCTTGATATTCGTTAATTCCTGATACGTCTGTTAGAACTGCTTTGTATCCTTTGATGATGCCGCTTTTTTCTAAACGTTCTATTCTTTTTCTAATTGTTCTATCTGATACATCCTCTCCCGATTTTTTTAATTCTGATGCGATTTCTTTTGATGGCGTCCTTGCATTGTTGTTTAGAATTTCTATTATTTTTTGATCTATTTTATCTAGATTCGACCATGCATCTTCGCTCATATCCATCTCAAAAATATAATGCCTTTTGAATTTTTGGTTAAATTCACAGCAATTCCTATTTTTGGTTTAGATTATTCTTCTAAAATCCAACCTGATTCCATGATTTCTTGATCCTCTACATCTCCAATGTTTGTGGCATATCTCCAAATGAATGCCTCGTCTGGAATCATTTTTTCTTTAATTTTTAAAAGTGCTTCAACTTCTGAATTTAGATTATTATCTGCATTTCCATGTTCTTTACAAAATTTACATTTTTGATCTAGTGTGATTGGGTCTGATTCAATCAATGGATATGCTGTACATGCTAAAGGTCTTTCATTGTATATTTTACATGGATGTCCGCCGTGTGGTGATTTCTCTCCGCTCTCTGTATCTAAAAATGGACATGTGTTTCCATTTTTTTCAGAACCCATTAACTGGTATGCTAAAATTTTACTTGGAATGGAATCTGCTTTTGCAGAAATTCCAATTCTTGGTAAAATTTTAATTTTTAATTCATTTTTAATTGCTAGTTTTTCAATTCTTTCTTTTTCCTCTGGGAGAATCAACACTCCTATTTTGCCAAATTTTTTACTTGGATAATATTCTCTTTCAATACAACACTGAGAGCAATCTTCTATGCATTGAAATTCCACACTTTACATCGCATTCTTGGATAAAAATCTCTTATGGATGATTTTAATTAATTTTTCTTCCAGAAAAACCCTACCAGTTATATGCTCATAATGATAATGAGGAATATGGGTAAGCGCCAAGTAAAAAATGAAAGTGCACTAAAGGAAATTCGATTACCTGAAGAGGGCGAACTTTTTGGTCGCGTATTAAAAATGATGGGTGGAGAAAATGTTATGATAAAATGTGCTGACAATATTACTAGACGTGGGAGAATTAGAGGCAAGCTAAAGAGAAGAGTTTGGATTAGAGATAATGACATTGTAATTATTGCTCCTTGGGATTTCAAAGAAAGCGAGCGTGGTGACATTATTTGGAGATTTACACTTCCTCAAGTTGAATGGCTTAAAACACAAAACCATATTCCAAAAGATTTCTGATCTTTTGTCATTGACTTAATTTTATTTTGATGACTTAGTTAATATAGTGAGTTAATTACTTGTGAATCAAATGGAACAAGGCACCGTAAAGTGGTTTAACCGTACTAAGGGCTTTGGTTTTATCGAGAGAGAAGGTGGAGACGATCTGTTTGTTCACAAATCAGATGTTGACGGATTCATCAACGAAGCCGATAAAGTCGAGTTTGAAGTAGGCGAAGGTCAAAAAGGACCAGCAGCCCAAAAAGTCAAAAAAATAGAATAGACCGTGAATTTTTAATTTAAGATTTCATCTTTGTTTTCTTAAACTAGTCTTTCTTTTTCTTATTTTTAAAAATCATTTTTTTAATTTGTAAAAATTTGTGGTCCCGCGGGACGGAATTGAACCATCGACAACCCGGTTTCTGTATGCCTGATGGGCTGTTATTCGTTTAGCCATCTAAAGCCAACAACTACAGCCAGGAGCTCTACCAGGCTGAGCTACCACGGGACAAAACAACGAAGATCTCTACTATTAAAAAACTATCGTAGATGATTTTTTATAATTGATCGTTAGGATCTCCAAGGCATAAATACCCAGAAAATAGTTGAAAACATCGTGTCAAAGCTAGAATTATCCTATTCTGGATATGTTTGTGCACCGTATTTGCATAACCACAAATCTATTGAACTAAAGGATAGTTGGGTAAAATCAAAAAATATTGAAAAATTATTTTTTGTAACGGGAACATTTTCTAGTGAAAGTAAACCTTACTTTTCAGATTCGACAAATCATTATCTTTTAGCTAAATTCAAAGACAGTGCCCTCATATCCAAGGAATTTTCTGAACATAACCAAGACAAAACATCTTTCATGTTTAACATTAAAGATGAACTTTTTCAGAGAGAAGTTGAAGGTAACATCAATTTCATCTCTGTATATTATTTAGAATATGGTGATGATGGTGAAGATTTACAAGAAATTGCAAATCTTTTGCTAAAAAGAGACAAAATTGAGGTTGCAGGACTAGGAAATATGAATACATTTTGCTTAAACCCTTCAAAGTTCACATTTCCATATTCTGAAAATATTATAGTAATTGAAGTTGCAAGTGAAAAGAGCCATCAGAGTGTAAAGAAATATTGTGATCAAACTAGACGAGATGCTAATCGAAAAGGAATGGCAATGGCCAATTTACTTAATTTATCAATTCTTGAACAGCTAAAGTAGAAAAGTTAAA
>JACNFR010000067.1 GCA_014384555.1 Candidatus Nitrosopumilus sp.
ATTAAAGTTTAAACTTTTTTAGATCTAAAAAACGCTAGTAATAAATCACCGAGTATATCATACTAGGTATGGCAGACGAGCTAGAACGCAAATATGATGTGAAAATTGAAACAACAGAGGATAAAGTAAAATTTCCTGCCGAACTCAAAGAAAAATTAAAAGAATTAGGTTTGATGGACGATAAAGGAAAATTAAAACTCAAAGGAGTTAGTCCAAAGATGCTCAAAAGAATGAAACAAGAATTTGTAAAATGCCCAGTTTTAAAAGAAGATATTCAATTTGTTCAGTGTTTTATCTGTCCAAATTTCCAAAGCAGAGTCATGGGTGAAGTGTTATGCAAAGGCGACCCCCTCAAATAACAAAATTCTAAAACAAAAATCACCACGAAAGGCTCATTAGTTAAATTAATTCAGTGAATTCTAGTTTGGGTAAAGAAGACGTAGGAATTACAGTTTCAAAGAATGATGATTTTAGCGAATGGTACACGCAAGTAGTTCTAAAGGCAAAACTTGCAGATTATGCACCAGTTAAAGGGTTAATTGTTCTCAGACCAGACGGATATTCGATTTGGGAATCACTAAGAAGTACATTTGACAAGAAATTTTCAAGAAATGGCATTAGAAACGGATTTTTGCCAATACTGATTCCAGAATCACTGTTAGGTAAAGAACAGAAGCATTTTGCAGGATTTAATCCAGAAGTGTTTTGGGTAACTCATTCAGGAACTAATGAAATTGGAGATAGATTAGCATTAAGGCCAACCTCAGAGACATTAGCATATACGTTGTATTCAAAATGGATTCAGAGTTGGAGAGACTTGCCATTAAAAATTAATTTTTGGAACACAGCCTTGAGAGCAGAAATTAAAGCAACAAAACCATTCCTTAGAACATCAGAATTTTTGTGGCAAGAAGGACATACAGTCCACAGTACTCAAGAAGAAGCAGAGAAAGAAGTAATGAAAATTTTAGATATTTACAAAAATACAGTTGAAGAAGAACTAGCAATTCCAGTAACAACAGGGAAAAAAAGTGAGAAAGAAAAATTTGTAGGTGCAGTATACACCACTACAATGGAATCAATCATGCCAGATGGAAAAGCATTACAGATGGGCACATCTCATTTCTTGGGTCAAAACTTTTCAAAACCATTTGAAGTTAAATTTGCGGATAAAGATAATGTAGAGCATTTTGCATGGCAAACATCTTGGGGAGTATCTTGGAGATTGATCGGAGCCATGATCATGGTACATGGGGATGACAAGGGATTAGTTTTACCACCAAAGGTAGCTCCAATGCAAGTAGTAATCGTTCCAATTTATAGAAATGATGAAGGAAAAGAAACAGTTCTACCAAAAGTAGAAGAAATCAAAAATGAATTAGAATCAAAAGATATCAGAGTACATGTAGATGAAAGAGAAGGACTATCCCCAGGTTACAAATTCAACGATTGGGAATTGAAAGGAGTCCCATTAAGAATAGAAATAGGCCCCAAAGACATTGAAAAAAACAGCATCATAGTTGCAAAAAGATACAATCTTGAAAAAATTAGTTTGAGTTTTACAGAAATTGAGAAAATACCCACAATATTAGATGAAATTCAAGTAGAGATGCTAAAAAAAGCCAAAGAAGAAGCAAAAAGTAACACTTTAGAGATTTCAGATTATTCTGATTTTAAATCAAAAATTGAGAAAGGAGGTTTCTTCAACTCACCTTGGTGTGGAAAATTAGAATGCGAAGAAAAAATCAAGGAAGAAACAGGAGCAGAAATAAGAGTCATACCATTTGGAAGTGAAAATGAAAATCAAAAATGCATCTATTGTCAAGAGCAAAGTGTTTCAGTTCCAGTCTTTGCAAGAGGATACTAGTGTAATTATCAAAATTCAGAGACTCGAACTGATCAGATAATGCTCCTAATGAGAATTTCAAATCATAAAGGGTTTGAAAATCATGGTTTCTTTGTATCAACAAGTAAATTCATAATATTTTCTGCCGTAACAATTCCAATTACCTTATCACGATCATTTGGATCAACTATAGGAATCATATCAAATGGATGTGAATTCATTTTTTGGATTACAGTAAACAAATAATCATCAGGTAATGTTGTATGAAATTTTGTATACATTATATCTCCAATCGTAGTTATATCTCGTGTTTTTTTATGAGACTTGTTAATCTCTTTTTTGGATATAATTCCCACCAGATTATCTTCGGTATTAAAAACAAGGAAGGGTTTCTTTGCATCATTGTTTTTGGAGAATTCTTTGATTGTTACATCAGGAGTTGTTTTTGAAAATGAGGTATTTACTACTGCTATAGCTGGGGTATCAGACACCACTCTTCTGAAATAAATAGGAACTAGTCCAAGTTCAGAAGTTCCAACCTTAAATGGAGTGATCTTCTTTAATTTGCGCTGAAGCTCGACACTTGAAATTATCATTGTGATAAGAGTGCCAAGGACTAAAAGTGAAAATAATTTGTTATCCATAATATCTGCTTGAAGTAAAGACAACATCAATGCTAAATCAACAGCACCTTTAGACATTACACCATATGCAACAGTACTAGCAGGCCTCATTTTTGCTATACGTACCGCAATATATGAACTCAAAAATTTCACACCAGTCATTATTGCAATAAAAACAGCAATTATCCACCAATCTAATTCCAAAAATGCTATGCTGAAATGCAATCCTATTCCAGCAAAGAAAATAGGAATAAAAATTCCATATCCTATTACACTAATGTTTTTGGAAATTTCATGATATTCATCCCTAGTCATTCTGGAAACTGCAATTCCTAAAAGAAGTGCACCTATGGCCCCATGAATGCCACTAATTTCAGCTAAATATGCAACAAGTAAAATCATTCCTATGACTATGCCAAAATATGCTTCCTTAACACGTAGATGATTCTTGATCAATCTGAAAAACTGAGGTAAGCCATAAACAGAAAGAAGTGCTGCGATGCCAAAGAAAATGATCATTTTTGCAAACAACCAAAGCATTTCAGAAATTTCTGGAGCATTTGAACTTGCATCTAATTGAATAAACACACTGACAAAAATAATTGCAATAAACTCGACAATTGCAGTTACTGTAAAAATTTCAAGCCCGATTGTGGATTTTAGTTTTCCAAGATCACTTAGTACTTTAGCTGTTACTCCCAGACTTGATGCTGCAATCACACTTGCAATAGCAAAGGATTGAATGAAATCCATATCAATTGCCAAACCAAAAATACCTGCAACTAAAAATGGGATTAAAAAGGCAACTGCAGATCCTGCAAATATCTTACCCTTCATTACCTTGATTAATCCAGCCACATCAATTTCTTCAAGACCAATTAGGAAAAACAAAAAGAAAACACCTATTGAAACAAAAAGCTCTATTGCCTCAATTGGTTGAACTATAGCTAAAACTGCAGGTCCTACAATTATTCCTGCAATGACATTTCCAAGGATAGTTGGTTGACCAATTCTATGAAGTAGTTCGCCACCTATCTTTGATGCAATCACAAGTACTGCTATGAATAAAATTGCTTCAAAAGACATCCCAGTTTAATTCAAAATTAAAATTCCACCTTGAAAATTCTTTGAAACATCTTCAACGGTGCTCGGATAATGCATTTTTTCGTAACGAGTGCGATTTTTTATACCCATTACTATCAAATCCACATTATGTTTTGTTGCAAATTCAAGGATATCTTGAGCAGGCATATTGCTTTGAGTGATTTTGAAAAGTGGTAAGACGTCATAATTATTTGCATATTTTTCAAGTTTAGCATGTTCTTGAGTTACCAATTTGCGCTCTTTTTCAAATTCTTCTTTGTTAGTTTTAGTTTTGAACAATCCAAATGTTGTCCTATCTTCCACACATGTCAATATAGTTAATTTTGATTTTGTAAGTTGGGTTAACGCAACTGCTTTTTTGAAAGCCTTTTGACTGCCAGGACATCCATTGTATGGAACTAGAATATGCACAAAAGTTTCAGTCATTTCTTTTCTGCATCCATCATTAAAACAGGACAAGAGGTATTTTCAATAATTTTTCTTGATACACTTCCCAAAGTTAGAAGACTTTTGATTCCTTTGAGTTTTCTTCTTTTTGCCATTACAATTAAATCTATTTTGTTATTTTTTACAGTTTTTAAGATCTCTTCTGCGGCCAATCCTACCACCACTTTTAGATGAGAATCAATTCCATTTTTCTTACATGTCTCTATACGTTGAGTCATTTCTTTCTCCATGACGGTCTTCATTTCTTTTGTCACCTGAGCAATTTCTTTTTTAATTTTAGTTACTTGTGACGCATGGAGGCTAAATACTGGAACATGTGGAAAATCCTCGATTACATGAAGTATAATTATTTCAGATGAAGATGATTTTGCAATATGAATTGCATGTTCAATTGCCAAATCTCCTGCAGGAGTTCCATCATGAGGAAGAAGGATAGTTTTGTACATGAATAGATATTATAGACAGCATAAATAAACTGATGAGTGGTTTTTGATAAAATACTACATTTTATCGTATTTAAAGAATCAATTTTAAATTCCACAACGTATCTTTAGGGGATTCGTAATCTGTTTACAACTAATTCATTAAACTCTTCATGCAAATCTTGCAGAAATGGATTTACCAAGAAAGCATGGGTTGTAATCATAACCAGATGCCCTCAGTGTGATGGTACAAGTTTTGACACCATATCTGCAAATGAAGGATCAACATAATAATTAAAATGATGAATATATCATAATTTCTTAAAGACATGAAATATCAATTTTCTTCCAACGATAAAGAATGGCATCAAACATTACTTAACACATTTGAGAATCTTTTAAAAATGAAAATTCAACCAGTCTTGGTTTACGATAGAAAACATTTTTCAAATTATCTCTACAAAAATAACGTGAAGCCAAATGCAGTTTGGGCAGAATGCATTAAAGAATGTGGTACCATTTGGCTAAATCCACATCTGTCAACAGAGCCAAAAGTTGAAACGGTAAACACACTATATCATGAATGTTTACACATCAAATATCCTAAAAAAAGTGAGCATGAAATTAGAAGATTGGCAGATGAATTAATTCCAGTAGCAAAATCACTTACTTCAAAGAAAATGAAATTTGATATCACACATACACATTAGATGAATCAATCAATGTCCTCATCCAAAAAATGAGAAGATTTGTCTTATCTCGTATAGATATTTTGAATCATTTGAATATAGACTAAAATCAAAAACGAGAATCGCATTGTTTTGTAATATAGCAGAACAATAAATCATCATAATGGCAATAAAGTCATTCAAGTATCAAATTCCTCAAATTTCATATCTCATCAAAAAAAAATTATGGGCGCAGGTTCTTTTTGCATTATTTTTAGGATTAGTTTTAGGAGTATTTTTAGGCCCAGAGGTAGGGATTGTTGAAAAAGAAACAGCTGAAATAATCACAAATTGGTTATCCATCCCTGCCAATCTGTTTCTAAAAATTATTCAAATGATCATCATACCTTTAATTTTTGCATCCATAATTAGAGGAATAACATCATCTGGAAGTTTAGAACAACTGCAGAAAATTGGTTTGGGTGTATCTGTATATTTTGTTATAACAACAATACTTGCATTAACTATTGGAATACTGCTTGTTTCAGTTATTTCACCTGGGAATTTAATCGATAGTTCTTTGATTAGAGAAAGTTTTGGAATTGAAGATGTAGAACCAGTTGAAAAGACAGAATTTAACATACATGATATTCCACAGACGATAATTGGGGTGATACCAGGCAATCCATTAGCATCATTCATGTCTGGAGAGATGTTAAGCATAATCGTTTTTGCATTAATTGTAGGAGTTTCCATGATTTCAATATCAAAACAAAGCTCTCAACCAATTCTAGATTTATTAGAATCGGTACAAAAACTCACTCTGAAGGTAGTGTCATGGGCAATGCGTTTGGCACCATTTGCAGCATTTGGATTGATAGCAGGAATCACATCAAAAATCGGTCTTTCTGCCATGACAGTCCTTGGAGCATACATGTTGACAGTGGTGATTGGTCTATTTGCAATGATTTTGATATACATCATAATTATCAAATTTTTTACAAATAGACCTTTGTTATCCACATTAACAATGATGAAAGATGCACAACTACTTGCATTCTCAACATCTAGTTCTGCTGCAGTGATGCCATTATCAATCAAAACAGCAGAGGAAAAGATGAATGTAAAACCCAAGGTATCCCAATTTGTTATTCCTTTAGGAGCTACAATAAACATGGATGGAACTGCAATATACCAAATAATAGCAGTGTTTTTTTTGGCTCAACTATTCAACATAGATTTAGGATTTACAACAATTCTTCTAATCACATTGACTGCACTTGCTGCATCTATTGGGGCACCATCTGCCCCAGGAACTGGAATTGTGATATTATCGACTATTCTCGTTGCAGCAGGCATTCCTCCTGTTGCAGTAATTCTTCTTCTCGGTGTAGATAGAATTCTAGATATGACAAGAACAATGGTCAATGTTACAGGTGACCTTACAGCTTGTCTATTCTTTGACAAGCGGATAAAACTAGATAAACCGTCTGAAGAACAATAAGAATTTGAATTATTTTAAATATAATAAAAAAAGAAAATCACTGTACATTAACAGATTTTTTCTTTTGAGTAGGAGTAGGTTTTGATTTGGGTAATGTGATATCCAATACTCCATCTGTTAGTTTTGCCTTTACTTTTCCTGGGATGATTTTTTCAGAGAGAGGAATTGTTTGATAGTATGATACACTATGTCTTTCTTTTCTTAGATAATTTTTCTTCTTTTCCTCTTCTTTGTGTTCTCCTGTGACTTCAATAGAATTATCAGTCACATTGAGTTTTATCTCATTCTTCTTGATACCAGGCGTATCCATCTTTATTCGGAATTGGTTTCCCTCATCTATAATGTCACAAGATGTGTGAGGCACAGATATTGATGGAAAGGATGAAAATGCTTTTTCCATTTCTTTTCTGAAACTTTCAATTGATCTATCGAGATCAAACCAATTTGATCCTATAGATGGAGTTACGGCAGAACTTGGTTTTGTTAATTTTTTTGCCATAGAAATTAAGAATGAAAATAGTATTAAGTTAATATCGTAAATAATCACATTTGAAAATTACCCGTATGAAGATTCTATGTCAATGTGTATTTTCAGAGTTGAAAACTGCCAAGTGTTTTATTTAAAAAGGCATCCTAATGGTTTCATGACCAAACTAAGTGAATTACGTGCATGCAAATCCTACGGAAATGTATTTACCAAAAAAGCTGGGGTAGTGATCATAACTAGTTGTCCTCAGTGTGATGGTACAAGTTTTGACACAGTATCTGCAAATGAAGAATCATTGTAGATAACGAGACATCCACAGTCAAGAACAATTTTCACATATGAGAATTTCAGACGTGTTTAACTATCAAAATTGTTCTTTATAATCATGAGTAATTCTTGTAATTGTGGTTCTTGTGGCCATGAAAAAATTGATGAATGTTACACAAAACAATGCGGATGTTGTTTGACTGATCATCAAGGTGCATTTGCAAAAAATAGATGATAAATCATTAACAACCCCCATTATTTGTTAAAATAAAATACCCACAAACATAATAATAGAAAAAATATAATTTTCCAATATTGACATCTAACCCAGAATTACAGTCAGAAATTTCATTACTAGAACAATTTAAGGAAACACGAAGTAGAACACTAGAACTAGTAAAAACTTTAGAAAAAGATGATTTTGTAGTTCAAACTGCTTTTTTTATGAGTCCACCAAAATGGCACATAGGACATGTAAGTTGGATTTATGAAACAATAATGAATAAAATCGATAAAAATTACGAGTTTTATTCTAAAGAATTTTCAGAATATCTAAATTCCTATTATCAGCAATTTGGAGTACCTCATGACAAAGGTTTGAGAGGAGTCGTTTCAAGACCAACAACTGATCAAATTTTTCAATACTTTAATACAATAAATCAAAGAGTAGAGAAATTTATCCAAACCCAAACACTAAGTGATGAGGCCATCAAGTTAATCATGACAGGATTTCATCACGAATGTCAACATCAAGAACTTTTAGGATATGATTTACAACATTTACTTGCAGAACAATACAGACCCGTAAAGAAAAATGAAATTATAAAACAAACAAGTGTCGATGGAAAATCAATCCATATCAAAGGAGGATTATACATCATGGGAAACAATGGAGGAGAATTTTGTTATGACATTGAATTGCCAGAACACAAAGTTTACCTTAATGATTACAAAATAGATGAATTCCCTGTAACAAATAAGCAATATTTGGAATTTATGGAAGATGGAGGGTATGAGACCTACAAATATTGGCTATCAGACGGATGGGAGAAAGTAAAAGAAAACAAATGGAAATCACCAATGTATTGGGAAAAAATTGAAGGTAAATGGCATACAAGAGACTTTTTAGGAATTAGAGAGATCAATCCAAACGAACCAGTATGCCATGTAAGTTTCTATGAAGCAGATGCATATTGCAAGTGGGCAGGTAAAAGACTTCCAACTGAAGCTGAATGGGAAAAAGCTGCTTGTTGGGATGAAGACAAGCAAGAAAAAACTGCATTTCCATGGGGAAATGAAAAACCAACTGATGAAAAATGTAATTTGCTTGAATCATATCATTGGGGTTGTTCGGAAGTAGGAACATATCCAAATGGAATAAGTCATTCAGGATGTCAACAAATGATTGGAGATGTTTGGGAATGGACATCATCAGAATATACAGGATATCCAGGATTCAAGTCAGGGTTTGATGAATACAATGACAAATGGTTTACTAATCAAAAAGTCTTGAGAGGAGGTTCTTTTGGAACACCAAAGATGTCAATTAGAGCAAGTTATAGAAATTTCTTCAGATTAGATGAAAGATGGTTATTTTCAGGTTTCAGATGTGCTGAAAATATTTAATTTTTTGAAACCAGAGTTAACGAAAAATGAGTTTTCTCATCTAACCATGTATGATTAATTTTGAATCCAGTACTTTTAAGAAGAAATTTAATTTGGTCTAGAGTATACTTGTGAGAATATTCAGTGTGGATTAACTCATCTTTTTCCAGATTTAATAAAAGATTAGATTTTGAAATAATTACAGATTGATTTACTAAAGATTTCAAATACATTTCAATTCTTTGATCTTCTTTATTGTAAGTAGAATAATGTGAAAAATTATTTAAATTAAAATCAGCATCAAGTTCATCGTTTATTCTAGATAAAACATTGAGATTAAATTCGGCAGTAACGCCCTGTGCATCATCATATGCAGATTCTAAAATGTATGAATCTTTTACCAGATCCAAACCAATTAAAAATAAATCACCCGATTTCATTGTAGAGTTTATTTTTTCTAAAAAGATTTTACCGTCTGCAGGAGAAAAATTACCAAAGCTAGAACCCAAAAATATAATTAGATTATTTTTATTGTCATAATTTTTTAAAAATTCCAAACCACCTTCATAAGTATCAATAATTCCGGTAATTCGAAGATGATCATAGTCTTTCAGTAATTGTTCTGAACTTTCAGTTAGGATTTCAGAGATATCAATTGGGAAATATTCAGTAGTTTGCTGTATTTTGGTAAAAATATCTAGTAACAATCTAGTTTTTACTGATGCACCACTGCCAAGTTCAACTAATCTAAAGGAATCATCAATAAATGATGGTAATTCAGCCTGTAAATTCTTTAAAATAGAAATTTCAGTTCTTGTAGGATAATACTCAGGAAGAGTACAGATTTTTTCAAATAAATCAGATCCTTTTTTATCATAAAAGAATTTAGGCGTGATAAATTTAGAATCTCTATTCAAGCTTGAAGATATTTCTTCAGCAAATGTTTTCTCTATTTTACTAGCATGAGGTTTGAAATATTGAAGTTTTGAATCTATAACATATTTTTTGTAATTAAGGTTTTTTTGAATTGTTTCATTCAAGTATTAAACAGGTCTTTGTTTAACATAAATGCTTTATCCCAAATTTTACGCATGAAAGATATTTCTTGATATACTTCTTTATTCAACAATAATTATTGGATGAAATCCTCAGAGTAGAACATTTGAAAAAACATTTCATAAAAAAAGGAATGTTTGGAGCAAAATCAGTCACTGTAAGAGCTACTGATGATGTGTCATTTTCATTAAAAAAAGGCGAAGTTTTTGTTTTGGCAGGAGAATCAGGTTCTGGAAAATCAACAATCGCAAAATTAATTCTTAAATCAATACAATCAGATTCTGGAACAATATTTTTTGAAGGTCAGGAAATTGATGATAAGAAAGAAAATTTGGCAAAAATCAGAATGAATTGTCAAATGATACATCAAGATCCATATGATTCCATCAATCCTAGAATGAAGATTGGAGACATTGTATCAGAACCACTTGAAATTCATAAAATTGGAGACAAAGAAGATAGAACCAAAAGAGTAATCGAAGTATTAGAGGAAGTGAAATTAGAGCCGGCTGAAGACATGGTAAAGAAATACCCCCACATGTTGTCAGGAGGGCAAAGACAGAGAGTAGTACTTGCAAGAGCTTTGGCACTAAAACCCAAAGTAATACTGGCAGATGAGCCAGTGTCCATGTTGGATGTGTCAATTAGGGCAGAAATGTTAGAATTAATGCAAGAGTTACAGAAAAAATACAGTATTTCGTTTATCTACATCACACATGACTTGGCTACTGCAAGATATTTTGGTCAAAGAATAGGAATTCTGTATATGGGAAAGATTGTTGAAATTGGACCAATCAATCAAGTGTTGGTAAAACCCAGGCATCCGTACACTCAAGCGTTAATTGATGCCATTTCAGAGCCGAATCCAGACAATTTACACAAAGAGAGAAAAATTAGAATTAATGATCCGTTAGATATCGACGTGTATCAGGGCTGCAGGTTTAGAGCAAGATGTCCATACGCCATTGAAAAATGCACAGAAGAGCCAACATTAGAAGAAAGTGACGCAGAGCATCACACAGCCTGTTTTGTGAAACTAGGAAGTTTTCATTGAAGGGACTCGTTTATCTTTGTAAGTGACAACATTTGAGACACCATTCTTTGGGAATACACCATAGATCAATTTTGCTTTCTGAATTACAGAATCTTTTAGAGATACCATAATGAATTGACTTTCCTTAGATCTTTCTTCTAAAATTTTTGCCAATCTTTCAGAGTTTGGTGCATCAAGGTGAGCATCAACTTCATCAAAGAGATAGAACGGAGATGGTTTTAGTTTTTGTAATGCCAAAACAAACACAATTGCAGCCAATGTTTTCTCACCACCACTAATTGATGTGGATTCTCTTTTTGGTTTGTTTGGGAATTGAATTAAATATGAAATACCAGAGTTGAATATATCATCTTCATTTTGCAATTCCAACCATGCATTACCGTCAGTCATTTTATTGAAAATCAAACGAATTTCTTTATCAACTTTGTCAAATGCATCTAAGAAGGTTTGTCGTTTATCTTTTTCAATATCTTCAATGAATTTTACAATAGAGTTTCTTTCAGCTTCAAGAGAATTCTTTCTAGTAGACATAGAACGGTATCCATAAGATACTTCCAGATATGTCTCAGGAGCTTTTGCATTCAATGCATTAAGGGAAGACAGTTCAGTAGTCAATCCATGGACAATAGATTCAACATCAAATGTTTCCATGTCTTTGTCAAATCCAAATGCAGAGAGTAGTTGTTGTAATTTAGCCTCATTTTCAATTAAATCATGCAAGTCACGATTCAAAGAATCAGTTTGACGTTCAATAGTGTTAATTTGTTTTGTTAACTCTTTATCTTTTTCAGATAATATCTTTAGTTTATCGTCAAATTCTTTTAGATGTCCAATGGAAGAGCCGGAAGTAGATATGAGGTCTTGCTCTTTTTCTCTTAATTTTACTAGAACATCATTTTTAGATTGCTTTTGAATTTCTAATTCATTAATTTTGGTTTCTAATTCTTGTTGTTCTGATCTCAGAGAGTCCTCTTCATCACGAAGACGATTAGATTGAGATTTTTCCCTATTGTCCTGAGTTTCCAATGTTGCAAGTTGTGAAGATTTGTCATGGAATTCAGTCATAAGTGTAGTATGTAATTTTTCAATATCTGTTTTTTTAAGATTAATTCTCTGCAATTCACTTGCGATACGAGACTGTTCTCCACTTGCATAATTTTCTTCAACTATTGCTATCCTCTCATTGATAGATTCAATATGAGATTCACTAGTACTAACTTCAGATTCAATAATATTATTTCTATAAGTCAACTCAGAAATTCTTTTTGTTAGTTGTTCTTTCATGTTAACCGTAGATGAAATTCTAGATTTTAAATTAGAATAGTTTTCAGTAGCAGATGACAGAGATTTTTCAGATAATGAAAGTCTATCAACGTTTAACTCAATAGCATTATCTAATTTTTTGATTTCATGTTTTCTGTTCAACATTACCTTTTTGACCAAACTGATAGATTGGAATAAACCATCAATATCACTACTCAGAGAAATTAATTTTGTGAGTTTTGAAATTTTGGAATTATTATCAATGATTACAGTACTTCCCTTAGATTCAAAGAACTCACCACCAATAGTTACAGCTTTGTAACCAGATTGAGAGAGATTATAAGCAGATTCTCGAGTTTCAGTGAGTATGACATTTCCAAATAGGAAGGTTTTGAGTGCAGAATAGGCAGGATCACATCGCACATTATCAGACAAGACACCTAAAACTCCAGGTTCGTTTGGTAGAGTTAGGTTAAATTTTGGAATAGCATCAAGTGGAATAATTTTTAATTTTGGAAGTTTTTTATCTCTTGCAACTTCTGCAATTCCAAGTAAGGTTGCAAAGTCTTTAACCACAATTGCTTTAATCCAATCAGAACTAACTGCCAAAACAGAACGTTCGTATTTTTTATCCCATGAAATCATTTCATAGACAAGTCCTTCAATACCAAGACTTTCTGCATCTTCTTTTAATTTTGCAGCAGTGTAATCTTCATGCATGAATCCTTTAACAGTTTTTATTTTAGATTCATAACGAGTTGCTTGTTGATCAGATTTTTCAATTATTTGTGCCCATTCATCCATATCATTAAGAATATGAGATTTTTTGTCATTGTATTTTTTTATTCTAGATTTTAATTCAGTTATGGTATCAGTATTATTTTTTATCAGAGATTCCAATTGTAACTCTGCTCTAGTTAGATCTTTAATACCAGATTCTAATTCATTTAATTTGATAGAATTGGATTCAATAATTTTTTTAGATTGTTCTTTTTCATGTTGTGTTTTAGAAAATTTTAATTTTGCATCATTTAGTTGGGTATTAAGGGCTTTAATTTTGTCATCAATTTCAGATTTTTTGGCAGCGACTTCTGATTGTTCTGCTAAAACTTTTTGTCTTTGAGAGTCTACCAGTTCTAATTCTTTACCAATATTATTTTTCTTTTGATTTGTTTCTTGTATTGATTCCTTTATTTTTTGAATTTGAATTTCTATATCACCTCGTGCATCATGAATTGATTCCAATTCCAGTTTAAGTTCAGGGATTCTCAAACTAATTCGTTCAATTCTTTTTTGTGATGCAGATATTGCACTGTTATCAATCTCATATTGTTCCATGGCAGAACTTATTTCTGCATCCAATGCAGATTTTGTTTGGTTGTATGCATCAGCCTCACCCATTAATTTTGATTTTTCAATTTCTAAAGCATCAATTTCCATCCTCAATGCATTACGTTCACCATCAAGTGTGGTGATTTCAGCAGTCAATTCTCTCAAAGTGGATTCTTTTGTAGTTTTTTGGCTTGAAATTACCTTCATTTTGTTGGCAGCAGCAATTGCTTTGTAACGATTTAGCTCCCTTTCCAAGATATCATGGCGTAGTTTTTGATTTCTTTCTTCTTCAAGCTCATCAATTCTTTTTTTAATTTCACCCATTTTAGCAAGAGCAATCTCTAATCTTCTGTCTGCCTCATCCAGTTGTTTAACAGATTCTACTTTTTTATCGTCAAAGTAAGACAGTCCAATTAAATCTTCAATTGTTTTTCTTTTTTCTTCTGATGTAAATTCAGAAATTCTAGTAACAGTTCCTTGTTGTACAGCATTGAGTTGTCCCAAACCGGCATTTGCCATATCAAGTAAATCAAGAATATGACTTCGGTTTGTTTTCTTTTTATTTAGATAGTATGTATTTTCACCATTACCATCCATCTCTCTTGTGATTTCAACAATATCAGAATCCACTGGAATTTTTCTATCAGAATTATCAAAATGAACACTGGATCTTGCCATTTTTGGTCCACGACGATTTCCTTCAATGTCATGAATTAAAGATCGTAATTTATCGACTCTCATTACTTTGGGTTTGTTTTCACCCATTGCAAAAATAATAGCATCCAAGATGTTACTTTTTCCAGAACCATTAGGTCCAGATATTGAAACTAGACCAGGTTCAAACTGAACAGTAGTATTCTTAAATCCAAATGATTTGAAACCAAAGATCTCAACTTTTTTAACATGAACCAATGATATTATTTTCTCAACACGTAGGATAATCGATAGTTAACAAGTTTAGTTGACAGAATTGCATAATTTTTCTTGTTGTGTTATAATATTTTTCGTAGTGGTTACGATAAAATAAATAATTTTTAAAAAATTGATCGCAGTATTACGCCTACTATAATTAGTCTCAAAAGATTATGAAGTTAATGGTTAAGCTTGGGTTAATTCAAACTGCACAGTACACAGATAACAAAAAAGGAATTTTACAGATTTCAAAAATTCTAAAAAAACTAGGAAGAGAAAATACAGACATTGTGTGCCTGCCAGAACAATGGCTCAAAAACAATGAGATCGAGGATTTTGATTTAGAATTTTTAGACTTTAAGAAAATTGCAAAAGAGTTTTCAATGACAATTATTCCAGGCGCATTTTATGAAATTAGAAAGCAAAAAACATCAATCATATCTCCAATTATTGGCCCCAAAGGGGAATTCATAGGAAAACAGGAGAAAATCCACCCGTTTGACTATGAAAAAGACAAGGTAAAGCCAGGAAAAGAGGCTAAAATTTTCAATACTGCCTGTAGATTTGGGGTGGTGATTTGTTACGACATGGTATTTCCCAAGGTTGCAAATACTTTTGTTAAAAAAGGTGCCCAAGTATTATTTTCACCAAGCAGAATAGTCAGGAGAGGAATAGAGCCATGGCAGATGTATGTTCAAGTAAGAGCGCTGGAAAATAGGATACCCATCTTGGCAGCAAATGTAGAGAATCATAAATTTGGAGGTAATAGTCTGATTATTGATTTAACTGAAAATAACAAAGTAGTGACAACCAAGAACATGAAATTAAATGGAGAGTGCGGAAAAAGCAAAGAGTTTGATCTGCACAAATATGAAAAGAGTAGAAAAATAAGATTTACAGATTCAAATAACTTTCAGTAACTAGTTACCAGCAACAAACTTTTCACAAGCATCTTTTGCTTTAGCATCTGAAGTTTGTTCTATTGGATGTTTCATCAAATATGCACTAGCAGGTTTAATTGGTCCACCTACACCTCTATCAAGTGCGATTCTTGCCAATCTAATTGCATCAATTACAATGCCTGCAGAATTTGCTTTATCATCAACCTCTAAACGTACTTCCATATTGTAAGGAATATTTGCCCATTGACGACCTTCAATCCTCATAAACATTAGTTTGGTATTACCTAAGAATGGAATGAAATCTGAAGGACCAACATAAATTTGATCATCATCTAATCTTTCTTTGAGTTGACTTTGAACACTCTCTGTTTTAGAAATTCTCTTTGATGCCAATCGGTCTTGCTCTTTCATATTTAAGAAATCAGTATTACCTCCAACATTGATTTGGTATGTTTTTTCAATTTTTGTTCCCCTATCACTACAAAGTTTAGCCAAAGTTCTATGAACAATTGTTGCACCGACTTGACCTTTAATATCATCACCAATGCAAGGAACGTTTGCATCTTCAAACTTTTTAGCCCATTTTTCATCTGATGCGATAAATGATGGAATACAATTTACAAATGCAGTTTTAGTATCTAAACAAATCTGGGCCCAAAATTCAGTTACTTTGTCAGAGCCAACAGGCAAATAAGATACAATAATTTCAACGCCTTTTTCTTTGATAATTTTTTTTACTTCTTCAGCAATTTGTTCAGGGGTTTTTGTACTGACAATAGGTTTAATTCTATTTTCAACCCATACACCTACACCGTCTAAAATTGGACTTTCATAGACCATTGCCTCATTTTTTGGCAAATCATCTTTTGCAATCCAATCCACCATGTTTGGATACTCATAAATTGCCTCATGCAAAAGTTTACCAACTTTATTTTCACCAACATCAAATCCACAAACAAAATCAATATCATGAATTCCATATCCAGCTAATTTATCGTGAATAA
>JACNFR010000002.1 GCA_014384555.1 Candidatus Nitrosopumilus sp.
CTATACCTAATGAGAAAACAAATGAATTCAATATATTACAATTAATGCTATAAACTGAGATATTTTCTGTAAGGATGTTTGTATTATTGTGAATGTAATTTTCTTTCCCTCGAATGAATCTATTATAATAGATTTTTTGGAAAGAAAAAGATTATCAAAATAAAAAAAATAAGTAAAAAGAGAGAGAGTGTTATGAAAAAACTTTGCCTATTTTACTTTCTATCTGTTCACTACACTCATTGAATTCCCACCATTTCTTTTTTTTATTGTATTCAACCATGGCAGTAGAAACAATATTTTCTTGATTTTCATCCAAAATAGGAATAACTTTACAACTTGCTTTTTCAATAAATTTAGGTTTCCATACCTTCCAACTTGAAGGGCTAAATCCCAATTCACTCATCAAAATTACATCTAAGACCTTCTTTCTTGAAGATTCATGAATGATATGTGCTAATTTGTTCCATTTTTCCTCAAAATCTATCTTCTTTGTCATAATAGAGAGAGTGTGTGTTTCTTAGCTATAAGCTTTGTGCAATGTTTGAGAATTATATTAGATTCTAGAATAAAGAAAGAAAATATTTTTGAATCTTACATAACTTAATTATATAATATACATAACTTTCATTTTTTCATTATTGTTGTTTTCATACACACACTCTCCTTTTTTTATGACTAGAAAGTTCCTTAGTCCAAATCTTAATCCATTTTTTCCGGTTATTACTCATCAAAGGAAGAAAATAGTGTCTTTGAGATACGTTACCGCGTCTTCCTTGCATGAATTCAGCTAGTAGTGGGTCAATCTTTGTGGCATTGATTGTATAGTTTAGTTTTCGAAGATAACGTAACTCACATCCTAGAATACTGGACTTCATGTGTCGCTTGATTCCTGATTTGTTTACAGTAGATGTTATCTTATCATGAATTTCGGGGTGGCAAAAAACAGCATTAGTCTTCTTAGTCTTCCTATCCCAAAACAATTCCATCACACCATCATGACAAATCTTTGAATGATTGTTGTAGGCTACAATAGATTCCTCGGTTCTTAGGCCAGTAGTTAGAACAAAAAGGCCAAAAATCTTGTATTTTTCGGGAAGAGAATCAATTCTAGACAATACATTATCCAAAGGAATTTGAGAAGCAATATGGTAATTATTCCCATTTGTTGTAACATTCCATTTGATTTCTTTCTTCTTTAACCATGCAGTAAATTGTTCATGTAAATCAGAATCATATTTGATGTCATGATACCTACACAGATTCCCCATAGCTCGCATATCATTTTGTTTTTCTCTATTATTCGTGCGTAAGACAAATTCATCTGAGAATATCTGATTTGATACCCGTGGACTTCGAGTTATGATTGAGCGAGCATATCTAGGATTTTTGTTCTCATAAAGCCATTTTTCATAATTTGGGTCTAAAGGAATCTCAGCTAAATGATTACTGTTTTTGGTAATTTCCTTACTAAATTCAGTAAGTGAATAATCATTTTTAGTAGGAAAATCCTGATTTTGTGCGAGCGGAGTTAGTTTAGTCTGGTATGACGTCAGCTTCCCAAGCTGAAGGCCGCGGGTTCAAATCCCGCACTCCGCATCATAATTCTCGAATTGCCTGCTCTATAATTCCCCTATCAGGAGCTTTTGGATAATATTTTAAATAATTTTTAAGATCATCTTTTGCTCCAGAATTATTGTTTTGTTGTTGCCTTAGGTATGCACGATTTTTGTAAATTTTTGCAGAACGTTTTGAATTAATTTCGATTGCTTTGGTGTAATAATTTTCAGCTTTTTCAAACTGTTCAGTTTTTAGATAAAAATTTCCTAGACCATTAAAAGCTAGATATGATTTGTCATTGATTTCTATGCATTTTTCATAATACTTTACACAATCAGAAGATTTTTGTGCGTTTAGCATACCTCCAAATAGATTAAGTGCAGTGGAATTGTTTCCATCAAGTTCCAAAGCCCGTTTTAATGATTCAAGTGCTTCTGTACTATTTTTTAAAATATTTTGTTTTTCATAAATGAGACATAGTCTATTTGATTTTTCATTAGAATCATTTTTGATATCAATAGAAGATAAAATGTCAGATGGAGCCAAAATAATTAATAATTTTCCCTCTTCAGACCACTCTTTTTCAAAGATATCTTGAGGAATTGCTCCTTCTTGCTGTTCGCCTTCTTGATTTCCCTTTTGAATATAATGTAGAATTGTTTTTTCCACTTCATCATACCCAGTAATTACAGAAGCATGCTGTGTAATTTCTGGAATTCCTGGAAGAATTACAATTGGTGGAATTCCAAGATCAATAATTTTTTTTAGTTCATTTAAAGATGAATGAATAATCTTGCATGATAATCCATGTCTTTCTGCAAGTTCTATTCCTTCAATTAGAATACTACCGTTAAATCCAGAATATTTTTTTGTAGATTCTATGGCTTCAGCCATCGGTAAATCAATATTCCAATACTTTGATACAACGTTAATGGGCAAAGGGAGACAAATGTTTTCTTCCTCTACAAGTGGTAAAAGTAATTCATGGTTTTCTTCTTCCATAAAATAAAGAATTTTTGAGAGTTATTAAAATCAATCAAAGAAAACAGAATTTTTCAATTAAATCATTACCATCCTGACTCATTTCAGGATGAAATTGTGTTCCAAAAATTAGTTTATTTTCATATTGAATAATTTCATGTTTACAATTCTTTGATTCAGCAAGGGTAATTAATGGACTAGGCAATTTGGATATTTCAAAACTGTGACTTTCAAACACGTCTAAAGAATTACTGCATATTGAATTATCTTTTAAAATTTGAATTGATTCATTTCCCTTTTGAAGCGAGGATTTTCTAATTGTTCCACCCAAAGTAAGGGCTAAAATTTCTGCACCATAGCAAATTCCAAGTAATTTATCATTATTTTTAATGCAATGTGTGATGATTTTAGAATTAATTTCATTGATCTTTTTTTCATTTCTTCTTCTACCAGAAAGTATGAAAGAATCGTAATTTGAAAGAGAATTCAAGTTCAAAAATTGCGGAGATTGTTTTTCAAACAAGATATTTTTTTTGTTTAAAAAATCAATCAATTGTTTTGTGTAAATAGAACCGTTATCAACAACTAGAAGCAATTAGTTGCCAACCTCAATTGAGACATAATGTATCTCAGGAAGTCCATCTTTTACAAATACAGTTC